>NZ_JBFBCG010000077.1:0-32974 GCF_040683105.1 Streptomyces sp. NPDC051020
CAGTGACGAACTGGACGCCTCGGCGCTGATGCTGCCCATCGTCGGCTTCCTGCCTCCGCAGGACCCTCGCGTCCAGTCCACCGTGCTCGCCGTCGACACCCAGCTCACCGACCGCAACGGCCTGGTCCGCCGCTACCTCGGCGACGAGATCGAGGAAGCGGAAGGAGCCTTCCTGCTCTGCACCTTCTGGTTCGCCCACGCTCTCGCCCTGACCGGTCATGTCGTCCGTGCACGGCAGGTGTTCCAGGCCGCTCTCGCACACGCCAACGACGTCGGCCTGCTTGCCGAGGAGACGGACCCCGCCACGGGCGAAGCCCTCGGTAACTACCCCCAAGCCTTCAGCCACATCGGACTCATCAACGCCGCCCGTGCCATCCGCGACGCCGGGCAGCAACCCCCATCGCAAGGGATCGAGTAAGACCGGTCCCCGACATGGATCGGGGACTGCCGCACGTACGCCGCTGGGGGGGCGGACCAGCGTGGATGACTCATCTTGCGCACCCGCCTCTCTACAGTGAGCGGCATGCGAGGACACCCGACCCTGACAACCGTCGCGGCCACGGCGGCACTGCTGGCGTGCGCCTCCTGCTCCGACACATCAGAAGCCGCCCCCGACGCACACACGTCCTCCACGGCCACCACGCGCACCACCACTGCGCCCGCCGGACCCCTCACCCTCACCCGGGGACAGGGATTCGACCGCACCGGAGCGTTCACCTCGCTCATGACCTGCGACGATCCAAGGGATTACTCGCCAGGTCTGAACTTCGCGAACGTGCCGACCGGAACACGGGAACTCGCCCTGACCATGGTCGACCTCGATATCCACAAGACTCACTGGCTCCAGCTCGGAATCCCCCCAAGTGCCCACGGAATCAGCGCCCACCACCTTCTCCCAGGCGCCCGTGAGGCACTCAACGACTTCGGGGAGGCCACCTACGACGGACCATGCCCACCCCACAGCAGCACCCACAGGTACCAGCTGACGCTGTACGCGCTCCACGAACCGATCCCCACCTCCTTCGACGGCAGCACGCCGCCTGCCCGGACCCTGCAGGAGATCAAGCGGCGAGCCTTCGCCTCGGCGGTGCTCGTGGCCCCCTACACACGCCACTGACGCAAGACCCAGCGATCAGGCAACCCAACGTACCCGGGCGTCGTTAGAGTGCCTGAAAGATCGCATGAGTCCGGAATGTGGCAGGGCCCGAGGCCTGGCCTCGGGCCCTGCCACACCCATGAAAGTCCGCACCGTCCCATGCTTCGTGAGCCGACTGAGGGGAACATTTATCCAATCCGCCGGTGGGCTCATGACTGTTTCTGACGGCGGACCGCACGTGAATGGCGGCGCCAAGGCCACCGAGAATTCGACCCTGTCGCTGGACGACGGCGACATCCACGGCTCCGCATCCTCGACCCGCTCGTGGGACCCGCTGGTTCCGATGCTGACCGGATCTCACCGCGTCATCCGGGTCCGCAGCGTGCGGTGTGCCGGATCCAGATCATCGGTCCGCAGCGAGCACAACTCCTCGCGCCGCAGTCCGGGTCGGCTCAGCACTCGCGGGATCGCTGCACGGCCGGCACCACTGCGTGGCAGCGGCCAGAGTCCGGCGACGCCCGCACCGCTGACACGGACCCAGAGCGGGCTGGCCCGCAGCACACGTCTCATCCACCACCCGCCGCCCACCGCCACAGCCACAGCCACAGCCACAGCCACAGCCACAGCCACAGCCCAGACACCCACGCGAGCACCAGGCACACAACCCGCTGTCCGGGCGCAGCCAGCGCACCTTCAGCGTGCCCTCGCGCGCGGCGGTCAGGTAGGTGCCGGTGGGATCGGGCCGGCCGTTGAGGACACCGAGCAGAGCGTCCTGCCAGCCGGTGATGCCAAGTGAGTGGAGCAGGCGCTGAGCCCACAGCAGACCGGCCAAACGGTCGGCCGGACTCGAGCTGGCCGCATCCGACGAAGACAATCGGCGAGTGCTCGCGGTCCTGGCTCTCTTGAGCAGGGGACTTTGAGAAGCCGGGGCAGCGTGACAGCCACGTTGCCCCTTCGTGAAGGCCAGGAGCAGCGGGCCTCAGGAATCGGCGGACCACATCTGGCGGCCGCCGACCCAGGTGGAGCGGACGGGGATCTCGGAGATACCGTCCGGGTCGGTGTCGAACGGGCTGGCGCCCAGCACCACGAAGTCGGCGAGCATCCCCGGCGCCAGGCGGCCCTTGAGGTGGGACTCGCCTGTGGCGTACGCGGATCCGGCCGTGTACACCTCGAGTGCCTGGGCGACCGTCAGCCGCTGGTCGGCGCCGAGTACCCGGCCTTCGGCGGTGCGCCGGGTGACCATGGTCTGGACGGCGAGCAGCGGGTTGAGCGGCCCGGCCGGGTAGTCGGAGGATCCCGCGACCGTGATGCCGGCGTCCAGCAGGGTGCGGTGTGCACACGCCCGCTCGGCGCGCTCGTCGCCGTAGTAGCCGCTGAGCTTGGCGCCATGTCCGTGGACGAAGGCGCCGAACGGGACGGGGGTGACCCCGCTGCGTCGGATCCGTTCGACCAGAGTGTCGTCCACCAGGCTGCAGTGCTCGATCCGGTGGTTGACCGTGTTCTGCGGGTGCAGGGCGCGGGCCCGCTCGATGGCGTCCAGCACCTTGCCGACCGCCAGGTCGCCGTTGGCATGGACGCCGACCCGGAGCCCGGCGGCGTGCGCCGCCTCCACCATGGCTGCCAGCTCCTCGTCGCCCATCACCTGGATGCCGTTGTCACCGCCGGTCTCCGCCCGGTACGGCCTGCTGCACAGACAGGTACCGCCCGCCAGCGCGCCGTCGGCCATCAGTTTGACGCCGACCACCCGCACCCACTCGTCGCCGAAACCCGCGCGCAGCCCGGCCCGGCGCAACTCGTCGAGGTACCGGTACCACAGCAGCATGCCGACCCGGGCGGTCAGCCGTCCGCGCTCGGACGCGAGCTGGTACAGCTGCAGCTCCTTGGGGGTGACCAGGGCGTCGCACCAGGAGGTGATGCCGGTGGCGTGCAGTTCGGCGCAGACCTCTCCCAGTGGCTCGACGAGGTCCTCGATGCTGTGGCTGGGCAGGAACTCGGGGTCGCCGACGGCCCGGTACCACTGGTCGAACCAGGCCCGCTCGTACATCCAGCCGTCCAGCCGCCCGGTGGCGTCCCGGCCCAGGTCGCCGCCGGCCGGCGCGGGATCGTGGTCGTGGAATCCGGCGAGTTCCAGCGCGGGCGAGTTGGCGATGGCCATGTGGTAGGAGAAGTGGATGATCACCACCGGGCGGCCCGGGGCGAGGGCGTCCAGGGCGGCACGGTCGAGTCGGCCCTCGGGGTCGGCGCGCGGGTCATAGCCCTCGGCGGTCACCCAGCCGCCGGGTGGGGTGGCCGCGACGGCGGCGGTGATGCGCTCGCGCGGCGGTACGGAGGTGTCCCCGCTGCCCAGGTGGAGACGCAGCTTGGCCTCGGCGAGGCCGGAGGGGTGACAGTGCGCGTCGTGGAAGCCGGGTACGACATGGCCGTCACCGAGGTCGATGCGCTCGGCGGCGGGGAAGGCCGCGGACAGTTCGGCCGCACCACCGGTGGCAACGATTCGGCCGGCCAGGACGGCAAGGGCCTGGGTCTGCGGTCCGGCAAGGGTGGTGATCGCGCGGGCGTGGAAGATCCGTACCTTCTCCGGCCGGTACGGTGCGGCAGCCGAAGCCGGGTGGGCGGATTGCGGAAAGGCGGTCGGTGTCGTCATGGCGGGCTCCTCAGACTGCGGCGGATGCGGATGTGGATGCGGGGGCGGACGGCTCGTCCTGGAGTACGGGTGCACCGCTGCAGGCCCGCAGCACGAGCTCCACGGCGACCGCGACCACGACGTTGACGGCAAGCGAGATCAGCCCGGTGCTGATGGCGCCGTGGTAGGAGCTGCCGAAGGTGAGCCAGATCAGTACCGCCTCGCCGGCGACGATGCCGGCGGCGGCCGACCAGGCGCGCAGCAGCGGGCGGCGGGTGAGTGCGGCGGCGGTGGCGGGTGCCATCTGTCCCAGACCGCTGTACGTGAGCAGCAGCAGGTTGGCCAGTGCGTCCGGGCGGGTGATCGCGAGCACCAGCGCGAGGGCGATGGCGATGACGACCGTGCCGTGGTTGACCAGCAGGCCGGTGCGAGCGTCGCGCGGGCGCAGCACATTGCGGGCGACCAGGGTGGACATGCCGAGCACGATGCCCGCGGAGGGCACCATGGCGGTCGCGGCGGCGGCCACCGCGATGACACCGAGCAGCCAGTCGGGCATCGCGCCGGAGGCCAGCTGCAGCAGGACGCCGTTGGCTGCGGGCGAGGCCGCGCCACTGAGCGTGGTCAGCGCGGTGAAGCCGACGATCATCGGGATGGCCTGGGTGGCGCTGTACACCGGCATCCAGATGCTGTTCTGGCGCAGCGCCCGCTCGCTGCCGGCCGCCATCAGGGCGGGCCAGCTCTGCGGCATCGTCAGGAAGAGGATGCTGAAGAGGCTGGTGAGCATGGAGGTGAAGAACCACACCTGTCCGTGCGCCCCGGCGGCGGGCACGCTCAGCAGCTCCGAGTGGTGGTCGCGCAGTTGGGCGCCGAGGTGGCCGATGCCGCCGTTGAAGTGCGCGGGGACCATCACCAGCAGCACCAGCAGCGCGACGACCATCAGGCCGTCCTTGAGGTAGGCCGCCTTGGCGACGCCCTGGATGCCGGACCACAGCACGAAGGCGGCCACCAGCACCGAAGCCGCGATCATGGCGGGGGTGCCGGCGCCCTCGTTGCCGGTGGCCAGCTCGATGACCAGGCCGAGTCCGGTGATCTGCAGTTGCAGATAAGGCAGCAGGAAGACGACGCCGAGGAGAGAGGTGAGCCCGCCGAACAGCCGGCTTCCGTAGCGGTCGGCGAAGAAGTCGCCCTGGGTGAGATAGCCGCGGTCGCGTCCCATCCGCCAGATGACGGGGGCGATGGCGTACAGGCCGACATAGGCGAGCGGCAGGTAGGGCAGCGCGTAGGTGACGGCCACACCTGAGGTGAAGGCGAGTCCGGCGAGGCCGAGGAAGGTGAAGGTGGTGTAGATCTCGCCGGCCTGCAGCAGCCAGGTCGTGAAGGCACCGAAGTTACGTCCTCCGACGCTCCACTCCTCCAGGCTGGCAGCGGGCCGGCGGCGGCCGAGCAGGCCGAGGGCGCCGATGGCGACCATGCCCAGGATGCAGACGAACAGGGTGACGGACATCAGAGCTCCTCCCCGGTCAGTGCGGCGGCCGCCTTGAGGCGGCAGCGCTCCACATAGGCCAGCGCGGGGGTCAGTGCGAGCACCCACCCGACGGACCAGACCAGCAGCGAGGGCAACCCCAGCCATAGCTGGGGACCGTTCGCGAAGGGCAGCCAGACGGCCGCCAGCAGCGCCACCACGGGCACCGCGAGAAGTGTCAGCGCAAGGGGCATGTTCGTGCTCCGGATTCCGGAAAGGGCTCCAGCCCGCGTTGCTTGCGGGGCGGGATCGGATCGCAGCAGCATCGGACCGCGCTGGCATTCAGGTCTTGATTTCGCAGCAAACCGGCGTTCAGATGGCGTGCATGAAGTTTTCCGCCGACCTGGACGAGACGGACCTTGCGCTCGTCACCGCGCTGCAGTCCGCCCCGCGGGCCTCCTGGGCACTGGTCGGCCGGGCACTGGGCATCAGCCCGGTCACCGCCGCCCGGCGCTGGGAGCGGCTGCGGAAGACCGGGCTGGCCTGGGTGACCGCGTACGGCGGCGACTTCGTCGCCCGGCACCATGTGGTGGCATTCGTCGAGGTGGACTGCGTGCCCTCGCGGCTGTCCGCGGTGGTGGCCGGGCTGGTGGAGCAGCCACAGGTGGCCAGCGTGGAGCACACCTCGGGGCGGCAGGACCTTCTGCTCACCGTGCTGGTCTCGGACCTGGCGGCACTCTCCCGGCTGCTCACCGAGGTGATCGGCCGGTTGGACGGGGTGCTGGCCACGCGCAGCCAGATCGTCACCGAGCTGCTCACGGAGGGCTCCCGCTGGGACCTGCGGGCCCTTGACCTCAACCAGCGGCAGGTGATGCGCGACGGTCGCGACGACCTGGCGGTCCAGGCGTCCGACCCCACCCCCTCGGCGGAGGACATCCCGCTGATACTGGCGCTCGGCCGCGATGGACGGCTCGGCTATCAGGAACTGGCGCAGCTCACGGGGATGAGCGAGTCAACCGCCCGGCGGCGCACCACGCGGCTACTGCGCACCGGCGTGCTGCTTCCACGGTGCGAGATCGCGCACTCGCGGTCCAACTACCCGGTGTTCGCCACCTACCGCGTGAACGTCCCGTCGGCCGCATTGGCGCGAGTGGGCTCCGGGCTGTCCGGGGTGCAGTCGGTTCGGATGTGCGCCTCGATCTCCTCGGCACACAACCTGGTGGTCAACGGCTGGGTGCGATCGGTGTCGGACAGCCGACGCTTGGAGGAGTACCTGGTGGAACGGTTCCCGGAGATCACGGTGACCGACCGGTCGCTCACGCTGGCGAACTTCAAACGGATGGGCTGGATCCTGGACGACGAAGGCCGCGCGGTGCGACCGGTCCCCATCGACCTGTGGCGTGCACCCGCCATAGTGTGACGGCGGGTGTGAAGGGCGCGGCGGGTCGGGGCGGCACCCGGTGCACCGGACCTACGCTCGCGATGTGACGGTTCTTGGGGCGGGGCCTGCTGATGCGAGCGGCATGCGGGCGGATGAGGCACGGCTGGCGGAGGTGCCGTCGGTGGTGCTGATGCAGCCGACGACGCTGTGTAATCTCAACTGCTCCTATTGCTATCTGCCGGACCGAAAGGTGTCGCGGCGCATGAGTGTGGGGGTCGCCCAGGCGGTGGCGACCGGTGTCGAGAATGGGCCGGGAAGCACCCGGTAGCCGTGGTGTGGCACGGCGGTGAGCCGCTTGCCGTGGGCCCGGCGTATTTCCGTTCTCTGGTTGCACCGTTCGGGCCAGGCGAGGGGCACGAGGTAACGCATGCGGTGCAGACCAACGCCACGCTCATCGACGAGGCGTGGTGCGAGGTGTTCTCGACGGTCCCGGTCCGGGTGACGGTGAGTGTCGACGGCCCGGGTGAGGCGAACGCCGCACGGGTGGACTGGGCTGGACACCCGAGTCTGGACCGGGTCGTGAGCGCGATCGGGATGCTGCGCCGGGCCGGCATCGACTTCAACATGATCGCGGTAGTGGCCGACGTGGCTCCCGGGGCGGCCACCGCTCTGTACCGGTTCGCCTGTGAGTTGGGCTGCGACAGCCTGGGGGTGAACCTGGCTGAAAAGAAGGGCGTGTACGGGGGTGGACAGGAGGCGGAGGGCGGGGTCGTCGGGTTCTGGCAGGAGCTTGCGGCCTGCTGGCAGGCCGATCCACGCATCCGGGTCAGGGAACTCGACCATGCCTACACCTACATCCGTGAGGAGCTGGCCGGCGCCGCGGCTCAGCGCGCTGACCGTTCGATGATGCCGTTGCCCCTGGTGGCTTGGGACGGAGACTTCCTCCCGATCGGCGCGGAGCCGGCGGGCTTCCGCTCGCCCCGCCATGGCCCGGTCTCCGCAGGCAACGTCCTGGACACCCCGCTCGCCGTCCTGGCGGCCCGAGCGCACAAAGTGCCCTGGGTCGCCGAAGCCCTCGCGGGCGTGACCAACTGCCGCAAGCACTGCGATTACTTCGCTTACTGCCGCGGCGGCCAAGCGGCCAAGCGGCCAACAAGTACTTCGAGACCGGCCGCCTGGACAGTACCGAGACCATCTACTGCCGTACCAGCAAGATCAACCTGGTGACTCCTCCACCCCCTGAAGGGGGTGGCTTCTCGCTATGCCGGTTGGGCTTCGCGACGGGCCAGCCCGGCCCGTAGAACGTTCAGGGCACCCACTGTGTCGGCATGCGCGGTGTGGCCGCACACGGTGCAGTGGAACGCCTTCTGGGTGGGCCGGTTCTCCTTGGCGGTGTGGCCGCATGCGGGGCACCGCCGGGAGGTGTTGCGGGGGTCCACGGCCATCACTTCCCGTCCGGCGCTTTCAGCCTTGGCGGTCAGGATCGTCAGGAACACCCCCCTACCGGCATCGTTGATCGATCGGTTCAGCCCGGCTTTGCCCGCGGCTTTGTTGGGCAGGAAGCTGCCAGGCCGGCCGGGGTCGGGCTTCGGTGCGGGTGCCCGGCTCATGGTGCGGATCTTGAGGTCTTCGTGCGCGATGAAGTCGTGTTCGCGTACGAGGTCGAGCGCGGTTTTGTGCGCGTGGTCGAGGCGCCGGCGGCGGACCTTGCGATGCAGGGCGGCGACTGTCTCCACGGCCTTGCGGCGGCGCTTGCTGCCGCGCTTGCACCGGCTGAGCGCCTGCTGCGCGGCTTCGAGCTTCGCGGTGGCCTTGCGGCCGTGACGTGGGCTGGGCACGAACTGACCATGTGAGTCGGCGAGGAAGTTGGCTATGCCCAGGTCGATACCGACCACGCTGCCGGTCGGGGGCGAAGGCTCGGGTGCGGCCTGTTCCGCGGTCAGCACGACGAACCACTTACGGCCCTCGCGCTTGACGCTGATGATCTTGACCTTGCCGGCCACCGAGCAATGCTCAAGACCTGTGGATCGGTTCCGGGACGGCGCGCAGAGGGCGTACCTTCCCGAATGATCTTCAAGGTCTCCGAGTAGGCCCGCGTTGCAGCGCGGGTCGGGAAGGCACGCCCAGTGCTCAGCGTAGTGAATGCCGACGGCACCACCGAGTCCGGCTCCTTGATCGACGAGATCGTGCGCGAAGGCGCCCGCCGTATGCTGGCCGCAGCGCTGGAAGCGGAAGTCAACCAGTACATAGCCGACTTGGCCGCCGAGACTGACAGGTCCGGCAGGCGGCTGGTGGTCCGCAACGGTCATCACCAGCCCCGCACCGTGGTTACCGCGGCAGGTCCGGTTCAGGTCACCGTCCCGCGGGTCAACGACCGGCGTATCGACGAGGCCACCGGTGAACGGCAGCGGTTCTCCTCCAGGATCCTTCCGCCGTGGTGCCGCAAGTCACCGAAGATCTCCGAGGTTCTGCCACTGCTCTACCTGCACGGGCTGTCCTCTGGCGACTTCGTGCCCGCGCTGGAGCAGTTCCTGGGCGGCACCGCCGGCCTGTCGGCTGCGACCGTGACCCGGCTGACGAAACAGTGGAGCGATGACCACGCCGCCTTCCAGGCCCGGGACCTGTCCGACCGCGACTTCGTCTACGTGTGGGCCGACGGCGTGCACCCCAAGGTCAGGCTGGGGCAGGCGCGCTCGTGCGTGCTGGTCCTGCTCGGGGTGCGCGTGGACGGCACGAAGGAACTGATCGCGATCGCGGAAGGCCTGCGGGAGTCCACCGAGTCGTGGGCCGACCTGCTGCGCGACTGCCGCCGCCGTGGCATGCGCGACCCGGAGCTGGTGGTCGGCGACGGTGCGATGGGCCTGTGGAAGGCCCTGGCCGAGGTCTTCCCCGCCGCCCGCCACCAGCGCTGCTGGGCCCACAAAGCCAGGAATATCGCCAACGCCCTGCCGAAGTCCGCACAACCTGGCGCAACAAAGGCCCTGCAGGAGATCTACAACGCCGAGGACCGTACTCACGCCGAGAAGGCCATCGAGGCGTTCGTGAAGACCTACGGCACCAAGTGGCCCAAGGCCACCTCGAAGATCACCGATGACCGGGATGCGCTGCTGGCGTTCTACGACTTCCCGGCCGAGCACTGGATCCACCTGCGCACCACCAACCCGATCGAGTCGACGTTCTCCACCGTCAAGCTCCGCACCAAGGTCACCCGCGGCGCCGGCAGCCCAGCCGCAGCCCTGGCCATGGTGTTCAAGCTCGTCGAGTCCGCCCAGGACCGATGGCGTGCGATCACCGGAGCCCACCTGGTCGCCCTCGTCCGCGCCGGGGCCCGGTTCGAGAACGGCGTCCTGGTCGAGCGCCAGGAGCAGGCTGCGTGACCAGCCGATTATCAGGTACGCAGATCCGCCTCGGCAGTGCGAAACTGCCCCCCATGACCAGGCCAGAGCTCTCTGAACTCGATTACTTGCGGGAGATCGAACGGCTCGCCAAGGAAGTAGCCTCCGCAGCGGCTGGTGAGCAGTGGTACGCGGACGACAGCAAAGGCGAGGGGCCGCTCCAACGCAGTATCAACGCCCTGGGACGGGCGCTGCTTCACTACCACTTCCCACTGGACGGGTGCCTGGAAGAAGAGGCAGAGCGCCAGCAGGTTCCTCTCGCCGCCGTGGCCGTCATCCGCCCCGATGCCATGCCCGTCGGCACCGACGAGACCTACCCGCATGCCTGCGCTCGGCTGGGAGTGGAAGTACGTCCCGACGGGTGGGCATTGTGGGAGACTTGGGTCGACGGCAAGGCGAAGGTCACCATGGTCGTCTCCGCCGTGGACACCACAGAGGGGCTGCTCACCAACTGGGCCAAGGGCAGAGATGTGCTCCCGGTCATGCCCCTGCCCTCCCAGATCGCTCAGGTCCACGCCGGCTGGACCGGCTGGGCGTCGGTCTTCTCTCCCTACGGCAAGAGAAAGCTAGGCCTCAGCGGTCAAGCCTGATCCACAGGTATTGACTATTGCTCCCGGCCACCGGCCGGTGCGTTCAACGGCGAAGAGGACCACGTGCACCTGTTGGTGCACTATCCGCCGAAGGTCGCCCTGTCGAACCTGGTGAACAGCCTCAAGGGCGTCTCCTCGCGCTACCTGCGCGCCGAGTTCACCGGCCGCGTGAACCGGGCCACCATGCACGGACTTCTGGTCCGGCTCCTACTTCGCCGGATCCTGCGGCGGCGCACCACTCCAAGCGGTCAAGGACTACATCGAGAACCAGAAGCGCCCTGGCCAAGGCTCAAGCACTCCGAAGTGATGCTGCGACGCCCCGCGCCACAGGCTTCAGGATCGGATTCCCTCCCCGCCCCGTCCACGGACAGTGGGACATCCGGGTGAGCGGACAGCTCAGGTCCGCACTGGCGGACAGTTGATCTCCCTGTCCGGTATGACAATTCGCCGCCCGTGTGGCTCAGCGCGCGGGTAGCTGGCGTAGGGGTATCGGGCAAGCGACGTCTGGCACGAGGTTGAGAAGCAGGTTGTCACGGTGCCCGCTTCTTCATCCATGACGTGTCCTCGCCGCTGTGCCCGAGAGATCCCGCCTCCCAAGCCCGCACATCGCGGCGAGCATCCCGCACATCGCGCCACATGGCTGTTCCGTCGCGGATGCGACTCCTGCGTCGTCGTGCTCTCCAGTCGATCCAGGAGGCGAGCGCGAGAATCAATATGAGAGGCACCAGGAAGAACCACATGGCCTAAATCGTGCCGTGGCTCAGCAACGTTGGCCAGATGCGGACCGGGAGGCAACGCGGGAACTCGATTGCCGTGACCGGACCTTGACACGCCCAGTCGGGAGTCTCCTGCGCCTTTCAGGTTCAGATACAGGCTCGCAGGGGCAGGAGCGACTCGATGTGTTCTGCGGCTTCTTGCGGGAGATCGGGCGGCGGTTGGGCTAGCCGGTGCTGATGTATCCAGAGGGTGCCTATGGCCATCGGTGCTCTGCTTCGATGTCGAAGCTGATCAAGTTGCCCTCCTTGCGGAGCCGCTGGTCAGGTGACTGCGGCTGAGGGCTGGAGTTCCTAGAAGGTGCCGTCGCGGAGCGGGACCCGGTTCAGCCTGCGAGGCGGTGTGCAAGGTGGAGCAGATCTGCCAGGTGCAGCACCCGTCCATCGAATCCTGGGAGGGGGACATGGAGCGGCTGGGTCCAGTGGGCGGGAATTGCATCCAGCCCGTAGTACGCCCCCGCGAGGCCTCCGGTCACCGCGGCGACGGTGTCCGTGTCACCGCCGAGGTCGACCGCCGCGCGTATCGCGTCTTCGAAGCTGGTGGTGGAGCGCAGGGCCCAGACGGCGGAGCCCAGGCAGGGCCAGACGGCACCGTTGAACTCGGTCGCCTGATCGGGGTGCCAGTCGGGTGCGAGGACTGCGGCGTAGCGGCCGCGGTGGTCGGGGTGGACAAGAGCCAGGATGTCCGGGAGGACGATGAGGGGGTCGGTCTCCTCGAGCGTGACGCGAATGAGTTCGTGGAAGATCGCGGTGCCTTCCCAGGCTGCGCGGTCACCGTGGGTGAGGGCAGCGATGCGGCGGGCCGCGTCCATAGTGGCTTCTTGGCCGGCGGCAGCGAAGTGGACCGCGGAGGTCGAGGCCCGCATCAAGGAGCCGTTTCCCGCTGCACGTTGGTTGACCTGGAAATGGATCGCGGCGGCGAGGTCCCAGGGCATGCCGTTGGTCAGGACGTCTTCGGTCTGCAAGCCGATGTCCTTCGGTTCTGATGCTGCCCACCGCTGGAAGCGGGCGAAGATGTCCGACAGATCCAGTCCGCCCCGCTCCAGCAGCGACTCCGCGACCAGGATGGCCATCTGAGTGTCGTCAGTGGCCTCGCCGGGGTCCCAGCCACCGCCTCCGCACATCTCGCCGCCGGCACCAGGCGCGGGAAACCGCGCGGAGAACGCTCCCTGGGGGCCAAACTCGAAGGGGCCGCCCAGGGCGTCACCCACCGCTGAGCCGACGACCGCGCCAGCGGCCCGCTGAATCCGCTTCATTCGCGCAGGTTATCTGTGCCGCGCCGACGGCCGCGCGGCCCTGTTTCCTTCTTCGGCTCCCCGAACTATCGGCGGCGAACGCGTCTCGTCTACGGAGATGCGCCGCCTGAGACACCCTGGGCCTGAGAGGACGTTCTGAGCCGGTCGGCCCGCCGCGGCCTGAGCCCAGGGCCGACACTCGGCCCCACCACACCTCGACACACCGTCAGACACCCACACACCCAACAACGTGAAAACGCCTCGGCAAGCCCTCTTTCGGATGAGATCGTGTCGGGCATGAATGGGAAGAGACAAACTGTGTCCGATGATTCCGATCTGCTGGGCAGGATGGAGCAGAACCTGGCCGAACGCGCCTGCCACCTGCACCGCCACATGAAGCACTCAACCGTCACCGAGACAGCCGATCTCGTGATCGCCGACAGCGGGCTCGACGACGACACCTTCAACATCGTGGCGGCGGCGCGCTTCACCAACGACACCGCTCCCGACAGGGTGGCAGAGGCCGTCCGGGCGCTGACCGCGACAGGCCGGCCCTTCTCCTGGTGGGTCGGCCCCGCCACCACGCCCCCGGACATCGCCGTGTTCCTGACCGGCGCCGGCCTCGAGGCGTCCGAGACCGAGACCGGCATGTGGATGGACCTGCGCACCACCCCACTGGAGCCATACGCCGACGGCTTGGACATCCGTCTCGTGACGACTCCCGAACAGCTCGCCGAGTACGCGATGATCCTGGCCGCGAACTGGGACCCGCCGGCCGCCACGGTTCGCCGCTTCTACACCGATGCGACCGAGTGGGCTCTGGCGCCCGACTGCCCCGCGCGCTACCTCATCGGATACGTGGACGGTCGACCGGTCTGCTCGGCCGAGGTCTTTCTCTTCGCGGGTGTCGCCGGAATCTACAACATCGCGACCCTCGCTTCCGAACGCCGCCGCGGTTACGGCGGAGCCGTCACCCTGGCCACCTTGCGCACGGCCTACAACGAGGGCTACCGCACCGCGGTCCTGCAGGCGTCCGCGGACGGAGAACCCGTCTACCGCCGTCTCGGATTCCAGACCTGCGGCCAGTTCACCGAATACGCGGCCACCCCCTGAGACCCCCGGCCGGGCCGGGAATTCGCTGTCATCTCGGACACGCGGCCACACGCCCGACCAGCTGTGGTCGGGGCTGCGCACCGTGCGAGCGGAGACGTGGACGGAGGCCCATAGGCGCCCCGACCATGACGGCTCGGTCGGCGCTCGCAGCGACGTCGCGCTACGCCCTGGCGTACGGGCTGGTCTGCTGCCTGCGCACGTCACGGACTGCTGCTCCTGGGAGCCGACGGCGGTCGCGATGTCTGCAGCCTCCCCTCGACACAGCTTGCACGGCTCGTCGGTGAGGGCCCAGCCCGTCAAGAAGATCCTGCAGCCGCATTCGCCGCAGGAGCCACGCGGCGGGCGCCCTTCGGCTGGCGCTGCGCCGGACTGCGGTCGCGCTGTCGCCGCTTACCGAAGTCCCGAGTTCGCATGGGGTGCAGGCGCCGGACGGGCCGCGCTGGCTTCCGGAAGAAACGGGTTCTGCAGTGAGCATCGCACTCAGCTACTCGACGACACAGCATGACATGCCTATGACCGCTCCCCGCCTGTGCCCGTCGAAGGTCGAACACTGGTTGACCTGCAAGGCCTGCGACGGTTTTGCCGCTGCGTGTCCGATGTCGTTGAGGGTGAAAAGCGTCAACGGATCGCTCTGCTGAGGTGGCAACGTGCTCCGGATCAGTGCTCTGGCCCGGGGCACAGCCGTGTCTTCACCGGCAACGCGGCCCGGTCCGGCACTCTGTGCCCATGACTGACGTCTTCGAGCACACCCCGCAGGTCTGGAACGCCGCGCAGCTGCGCGACGCACTCAGAGACCTGCCCGATGACGCACCCATCCACATCGGCGTGGCAGACGACCCCGGCGACTTCGACGGATACCGGGAATTCGTCCTCGTGGACGCGCATCAGGTGGAGAACTGGTGGCCGGCCACCTCCACGGCGCCGGAGCGTACCGAGACAGCTGAGGCGCTGACGCTGTTCGCCGACTGGGAGCCGGGCGCATACGACCGTCTGGACTGAACCGGCGAGATCGCCGCCATGCTGCACGCGGTCATCCAGGAGTGGGACGCTCAGCACGGCGACGTCCAGCGTCGTGGCTTTGTTCACAAGTTGCGTCGCCGGTCAACCACTTCGTCCTTCAGGTCCCGTACCCCCCACTTGTGCGCGTCCGCGTGGACGATCGGCATCGTCACCAACGGCGCCGGCGACATCCAGCGCGTCAAGCTCGCCGCGACCGGCCTCGCTGACCTGGTCGATGGCGTCGCGGTCTCTGGAGACCTGGAAATCCGCAAGCCGGACACAGCCGGGTCCCCGACGCGGTGGATGGCCGCAGACTGCAGCTGCTCCGGGTGTGAGTAGTGGAGGTACAGGAAATCCCGGTGAGATCGATCATGGTCGGCCAGCAGGCCAGGCATGGCTGCCGCTGGGATTCGCGGAGAGCTCGCCGGACGGGCGGCGGCGCTGGCTACGGTCCGGTCGTGCCGGTGGAGTTTCTGACTGATGAGCAGGCCGAGGCGGACGGACGGCTCGTGGAGGAGCCGACCCGCCGTTTGCCCGTGCCGTGCCTCCCGGCAGGGGCGGATGCGCGTTTCATCGGCTGGTCCGGCGGGCTAGGGAGCGGGTGTGTAGCCGCGGGTGCGGACGAGGTCGTGGGTGAGCTGGGTGAAGGCGCGGGTGGCGGCGCTGCGGTAGGCGCCCTCGCGGTGCAGGAGGGTGACGGTGCGGGTGGGCAGGGGCGGGTCGAGGGGAATGGGGGTGAGGTGGGGGTGGTCGTGGGTGATGGCGTCGGGCAGGACGGTGGCCAGGCCGGTGCGTTGGACGATCTCGGTGAGGGCCTGGATGGAGTTGGCCTCGACCGTGATGCGTGGGGCGGCCCGGTGGCGGGTGAAGTAGGCGTTGATGTGGCTGCGGGTGGCGAAGTCGCCGCTGAGCAGGGCTAGTTGTTCGTCCTTGAGGGCGTGGACGAGGGCCAGCTCCTGACCGCCCGTTCCCACGGCCGCGACCGGTTCTACCTGCCCGGCGGCAAGCCCGAGCCCGGCGAGACCCTCGGGCAGACCCTGGTCCGCGAGATCCGCGAGGAACTCGGCGTCACCCTGGACGCCTCCACCGTCACCCCCTGCTGATGGTGGAGGCCCCGGCCGACGGCAGGCTTCGCGGGTGGGTGTGTGATGGACACGGGAGTACCACGGCGGGGTCAAGTCGGGGCTGTTCCTGGCCGGCTACGTGGTCGACGGGGATACGGAGGAGGATGTGGCAGCCAATCTCGAACGCGTGGCGGACTGGTTCTCCGACAACACCCGGTGGCGGCCCGCCAATTCCTCCGGAGGTACCGCATGAGCGCGACGACATCCCCCACCACCGCTGCCGCAGGGCTGCCCGGCCCGCTCGTCGACACTGACTGGCTGGCCGCGCGGCGCGGGGCGGGCGTGGTCCTCTTCGACGCCTCCGTCGGCGCCCATCGGGGTGCGGCCGCGCGCATCCCCGGGGCCCGGCCCTTCAACCTCGACGGGGAACTGTCCGACCACACCTTCGCCGTGCCGCACACCATGCCCGGCGCCCAGAAGTTCACCGAGGCCCTGTGCGCGCTCGGCGTGCACGACACCGACACAGTCGTCGTCTACGACGCGCAGGGCATCTACTCCAGCGCCCGCGCCTGGTGGATGCTGCGCGCCATGGGCTTCGACCGGGTCGCCGTCCTCGACGGCGGCCTGCCCGCCTGGACCGCGGCCGGCCACCCGGTCGAGCCCGTGCCCGCTGCGTACGACGGCCCGCGCGGCACCTTCACCGCCCGGCCCCAGCCCGGCCTGATCGTGGATGCCGACGCCGTCACCGCCGCCCTCGCCGACCCGGCCGCCGCCGTCCTCGACGCACGCACCCGCGAGCGGTACGCCGGCACCGCGCCCGAGCCGCGCCTGGGCCTACGCGGCGGCCACATGCCGGGTTCCGCCAGCCTTCCCTTCGGGGAGCTCCAGCGGGACGGCGGCGTGATGCGACCGGCGGACGAGCTGCGCACGGCGTTCGAGGCCGCGGCGGGGGATCGCGAGCAGCTGTACTTCAGCTGCGGCTCCGGGGTCACCGCCTGCGTCCTCGCGCTCGGGGCCACCCTGGCCGGCTACCGCGATCTCGCCGTGTACGACGGCTCGTGGAGTGAGTGGGGCCTGTTCTCCGACCGGCCGGTGGCCACCGGCGAGGCGGCCGGCGATGCCACCGGCGAGAGCAGCTCACCGTGAGCGCGGGACGCCGCGGCGACAGGCTCACCGCGAAATGGCGGACCTTCACCGGTCTGCCGGCCGACCTCAAGGCCTTGATCGGCCTGTCCTTCGTCGTCGCCCTCGGCAGCAACATGGTCACCCCGTTCATCGGGGTGCTCATGGTCGAGGCTGTCGGCCTGGACATCCGGGTGGCAGGCGTCCTGGTGGCGGTGGCCACCTTCATCCAGTTCGGCGGCAGCATCCTCGGCGGCCCGGTCGTCGACCGGCTCGGGCTCAAGCGGACCATGGTGCTCGCGCTCACCCTGCGCACGGCCGGCCTGGTCCTGTTCGGCCTGGCCGTCAGGGTGCCCTCGGCCGCGTACCCGGCTGTCATCCTCGTAGCGGGCGGTCCGGCGCTGTACCTCCCGGCGAACAAGGCGTACATCGTCACCAGCGTCTCCGACGCACCGCGCCCGCTCTTCCTCGGGGTGAGCAGTGCCGCCCTCAACGCGGGCATGGGGCTCGGGCCGCTGCTCGCCGTGCTGCTGATCGACGCCGACCCGGTGCTGCTGCTCATCGGTCTCGCCGGGCTCTTCGCACTGATCACCGCGGCCCACCAGGCCGCCCTGAAGCCGGTCGAGCGTCGGCCGGCCGCGGCCCCGGCGGCGACCGGAACCGAGGTGGCCACCGGGAGGCGGGCGGCGCTCCGCGGCGCGCTCCGCCCGGTCCTCTTCACCGCCCTCGCCTTCTACCTCTACTTCTTCTTCCAGAGCTTCATGGGCCTGTACGCGGCCGGGGTGTCCAACCTCCAGGTCCTCGGCTGGGTGATGCTGCTCAACTGCGCCATGGTGGTGCTACTCCAACCGGCATGTGCCGACCACATCGCGCGTGCCGACTACCGCCTGCTGGTGGTCGGCTCGTTCGGACCGACGTGTTGCCTGAGGTTGTCGGACGTGACGAGTTTGCCGCCTTGATCATCAGGACCGACTACGACGATGAGCCGGCATGGCAGGCGGTGACGGCAGCAACGCCCCCGGCGTCGCGGTCGAGACTCTGTGGCGCAGCGGCAGATCCGGGGGACCGAAGCTGCCGGCCGGGACGCTGATCTGCACCCAGCTCAAGAACTCGAAGCAGAGAGCATGCCTCCGTCTCGGGTGACACCGCGATATCTGTCCGGGCTGGATCGCTCTGCTCTGTCCGAGGGACTCGCCAGGTGTGACTGAGCGCCCTACCTGGTCCGGCTGGACAACTCCGATGCTCAGAATCGGCCCGGCGGCCGGCTGTGAATCCGGCCGACAGCGCCTTGATGCCTGGGCTGAGCGAACACGGCACCGCGGCGACGATGTACGCGACCACCCCGAACAGCCTCTGAGGCCGGCGCCCGAGCTGGTCCGACAGTGGCCCGGCGGCGACCTGCCCGCGGGGCAAACCGATCAGGCATGCGGTCACGGGCAGCTGCTCGGTCGACGACGCCGCACCGCCTCCATTCGTGGGCCGTTACGTTTGGTGGGCCATCGGTGCGTGGGATCACTGTGTGCGGTGGCCGGGGCGCCGCAAGGTGACGGGACCGCCCGGGCAAGGTCTCAATTCTTCGTGCGAACTGAAGCGGCCGCCGGGTTCTGTTCCTCCGCAGCCGGCCAGGGCGGGGGAAGACTCAGCGGCTTGCTTCTTCCCGCGTGTCGAAGGCTTCGCGGGCGCGTGTGATAGCGGGCATGTTCTCCGAGGCCCACGCCAGCAACACGTCGATGGGAGGCCGCAGGGTCTTGCCGAGTGGCGTGATCCGATACCTGATCGCCACCGGGCGGGTGGAGACGACCTCGCGCTCGATCACGCCGTTTCGCTCGAGTCGCCGAAGTGTCGCGGTCAGCGACTTCTGCGTGATCTGCGGTATGGCTCGGCGCAACTCGTTGAAGCGGCACGGGCGTTCGCACAGTTCGCTGAGAACGCTGAGCGACCGATTGTCGAGGACCTGGTCGAGCAGTTCGCGATGCGAAGGGCCGATGAGGAATTCGTCCTCGGTATCCATGGAGAAACCTGGTCTCGTTGAAGTGTCCTTCTTCCACTAAGTAGCTTACGGATACCTAGCTCAGAGGGAGAACACTGATGGCTGTCCAGCACTTCACGCCGGAAGGCATGCTGCAACCGGCTCCGTATCACCACGTGGCCGTCGGCACCGGCGCGACACACATCCACGTCAGTGGGCAGGTCGCACGCCGGGCCGATGGGACTCCGGTCGCACCCGACGACCTGGCCGGGCAGGTCGACCAGGCACTGCGCAACACCGCCATCGGGCTGGCCGGCGCGGGCGCTTCGTTCGCAGACGTGCTGCGCCTGACGTTCTACGTGACCCGATGGAGCCCGGAGAAAATCGGCGACCTCATGGCCGGTGTGGAGGCCGTCGCCGACGAGATCGGGCTCCAGCTCCCCATGCCGCCGGCCTCTCTGATCGGTGTCGAGTACCTCTTCGAGCCGGATGTGCTCGTAGAAGTCGAAGCA
Organism: Streptomyces sp. NPDC051020; assembly: GCF_040683105.1. Classification (NCBI taxonomy): domain Bacteria; kingdom Bacillati; phylum Actinomycetota; class Actinomycetes; order Kitasatosporales; family Streptomycetaceae; genus Streptomyces; species Streptomyces sp. NPDC051020. The sequence goes on from NZ_JBFBCG010000077.1 coordinate 19,335, forward strand.
ACTGCGCTGCTCGGCTGACGCTGTACATCGTTCAGAGTTTCCGGTGCCAGGGGCTGTGAGCGGGGTGCTCACGGTGGGTCGGTCCCTTGCAGCGCGCGAACGGGCACGGGCCGTATGCCCTGCCGCCCTGTCAGCGAGCAGGGCGTGCAGGACATACTCGCTGCCCAGGAGTGTGCAGCGCGCCGGAAGGCAACCGCCCGAAGGCATGCAGGTTGATGCTGGAGATCGTCAGGGCGAGAGCGAGGTCCGATGAGGCGAGCGGACCGTGCTGCGGCACTCTGGACGGAAACCTCAGTCTCAGCCCAGACGGTCGTACGCTCCTGGTTCCCAGTCGGCAAACAGCGTCAACGCCTGCTCCGTCTCGGTGCGCTCCGGAGCAGTTCTGGTGGCTGGCCAGCACACCTCCACCTGATCGGCGCCCACCAGCACGCCCGGGTGGTATCCGTCGAAGTCGCCAGGATCGGGTGCTACGCCGATGTGGATGGGCACGTCGTCGCGGATGTCCTTGAGTGCTTCACGCAGTTGTGCCGCATTCCAGACCTGCGGAGCGTGCTCAAAGATGTCGGTCATGCGCACAGATTGCCGGAATGGAACGTCTTGGTGGTGGAGGCACGGCTGTGTGTTGGCACCTGGGGACCGGAGCAGTTGGCCGGGACATGTTTCCGGGCCTCCCGCTCACCACCAGCGAGCCCCGCACGCTCACCCGGCGACAGATCCCGCCGAATCGCGCGATGCAGCGTCGGAATCGACGGCGGCGGATCACCCTCACCCCTGGCCGCGCGAGCGGACAGCTCACGATGGACCGCGGCGACATTCCCCTTCCACAACCCCAGCAGAGCCCGAACCTCCGGGGTCACCGTGAACCTCCCGCAGTAACGGGCCCGCTCCCGCGGCGCCCGGGCCGCGGACTCGTCCCGTTCGGCGGCGGCCAGCCACCGCCACACCGCGCGCTCCCGCACCCCAGCACATGCGTCGCCGACCGCACATGCCGAGTCGTGAGCTTCCCCTCCCGGCGCAGGGCCAGCAACCACCGCACCGCCGGGCCCCGCAACGCCCGAACCGACACAGCCGGCAAAGCAGCACCCGAGCCACCACCCGACCGCTCCGAGGCCGGGCCCTGCTCTTCCTGATCCACACGCCGAGCACACCAACCACCAGCCAGCGAGTGCATCAGAACTCACGAAACTGAGACAGCATCACCCCTCATGCGATAGACCCCCACGACAGCGATCCCACATCGATCTCTCACATTCAGGACAGTGACCCCACAGCCGGAAACAGGCACCAACGAGCATCAACACTCCAACGTCAGCTGTCTCACACCACTGCTTCAAAACCGACAGATCGCACTTGTACGGACAGGAGAGTGAGGTGTGGCGTTGCCGCGCTGCGGGCTACCGGGTGGCAGCAGCCGCGTGGCGGTGCTGTTCGACGGTGCGGTCGACGTCCTCGTCCAGCAGGTCGGTGTTGATGGCGAAGGCAGCGGCGGACCCCATGCCGGCCGCGGCCACGACCTGCGCGCGCGGGTCGACGACGTTACCGACGGCCCAGACGCCCGCGACGCTCGTACGGCCGGTGCGGTCGGTGACGACCCAGCCGGCGTCGTCCTTGTCGCACCCCAGTTGGGTCAGCAGTTCGTCGTGCGGGACGGGGCGGGGGAAAAGGAAGGCGGCAGCGCGAGGGACGACGCGGCCGTCGACGAGTTCGATTCCGCGTAGCCGGTCATCGTCGACGACGAGTTGCTTGATCTCCCCCTCGAGCAGGTGCAGACCGCGTGCCTTCAGTTGTTCCCGGTCCTCCGCGGTCAGGTCCAGGGTGTGCGGGAGGAAGAAGACATCGTCGCTCCACTGGCGCAGGAGCAGAGCCTGGTGGACCGCTCCCGGATGCGTGCCGAGGACGGCGAGGGGCTGGTCGCGGACTTCATAGGCGTGGCAGTACGGGCAGTGCAGCAGGTCCCTCCCCCACCGTTCGCGGACGCCAGGGATGTCGGGCAGTTCGTCGCGCAGCCCGGTCGCGATCAGGACGCGGCGCGCCTTGAGCACCACCCCGCCCGCCATGCGGACGTAGTAGCCGTGGTCGATCTGTTCCACCCGGCCCCGGAGGAGCTGGACACCGTAGCGGGCGATCTCGGCCCGTCCGAGGTCGAGCAGGGCCGCCGGGGGCAGGCCGTCGCGGGACAGGAAGCCGTGCATGTGCGCGGCGGGCGCGTTGCGCGGCTCGCCGGCGTCGATCACCACCGCCCTGCGGCGAGCGCGGCCGAGGAGCAGGGCGGCGTTGAGGCCAGCTGCTCCGGCGCCGACCACCACTACGTCGTGGACCTCGTCGACGTCGCCGTGCTGTGCCTTGCTGTTCTTGTCATTCGTCGTATTGATCATGGGAACAACCTCCTGCCCCGATCGTGCGAGACCCGCGCTGGAGCGACAACTTCCGTTGCCATTTCTGGGACGCAAGAGGTGGAATGGGGGTATGGACGAGCAATCACCGATCGCCGCCACGCTGGCCCAGGTCGGCTCCCGCCTCAGGCGCATCCGCGCCCAGCGCGGCGTGTCCCTGTCGGCGCTGGCCGAGGCCACTGGCATCTCCAAGAGCACACTGTCAAGGCTGGAGTCGGGCCAGCGCCGCCCGAGCCTGGAGCTGTTGCTGCCCATCGCACAAGCCCATCAGGTCCCCCTGGACGAACTCGTCGGCGCGCCGGAGGTCGGCGACCCGCGGATCCGCTGCAAGCCCCGCGTCCACAACGGTCGTACGGTCATTCCGCTGTCGACGCAGCCGGGGCGCCTGCAAGCCTGGAAGTCGGTCATCCCTGCGGAACACAAGCGGCCTGATCCGGTCACGCACGAGGGGCACGAGTGGCTGTACGTCCTGTCCGGACGGGTGCGGCTCATCCTGGCCGACCACGACCTGGTCATGGGACCGGGTGAGGCGGCCGAGTTCGACACTCGCCTGCCGCACTGGTTCGGCCCCACGGGCGAGTCCACCGTGGAGGTGCTCAACCTGTTCGGCCCGCAGGGAGAACGCGTGCACGTCAGGGCCAAGCCCCAATCCCGCGCGGAGCCGTCGACCTGACCGGAAAGGCCCGCTTCCGGGGCCGCCCTCGGAAGACAGGGCGAGTGGCCGGGCGGGTACTGGATCAGGGCGCGAACTGCTGGGCTGCGCGGAGTTCGCGCAGCTGAAAAGTCCGCGGTTGCTCCTGGTTATGCACACCCGCCGTGACCGACACCGCCGGGCGCGTCACCATGTTCAGCGGTTCCGCCACCGCCTCCTACGTCACCGTCGATGCCGTCCGCGCGCTGGCCGGCACCGGAGAGGCCGAGCGGTCGGTCCGCGGCATCATCGTCGCCGCCCTCTCGCTCGCGGTGATGCCGTTCCTGTCCACCTCGCCCCACGCAGGGCCGGACACGAACTGGGCCCGCCACGGCGGTCGCCGACTCCAAGCAGACACTGCTACCGACCTCTCCGCCGTGCTGGTCGGCCTGGTCCGGCCGGGAACGGTGCAGCGAGCTGGCCGATTCACTGCGCGTCAGCGGCACCGACCGCATGCTGTCCGCCTCCGGGGCCGCCTCAGCCGGCCGATGACGGTCGGGCCGTCCGACGTCGGCACCGCCCCGCTTTTCCGAGAACTCTGTCAGTCGAGCAGAGTGGTGGCCGTGTTGATGAGTTCCGCGTCGGCTTCATCGGTGCGGTGGGCGGCGATGCCGGACCGGAAGAGGGATGCTCCTTCGATCAGCACGGTGAAAACCCTTGCCCGAGCCTGGCAGACGGTGTCGGAGAGAGCTGGGTTGCGGGCGCGGAGAAACCCGGCGACATGGTCCTGGTAATCGCTGTAGAAGGTGCGCATGACCGCCGCGACGGCTTCGTCACGGCCCGCTAGAGCCCACAGCTCGGCGTAGACCCTGACGAGTCGCGGATCATCGTGCTCAGCCAGAAGCTGACGAATCAGCCCCTCCGTGTCCGGCGGCGCGTGCGCGGCCGCGTCGGCGAACAACGGGGCCAGCCTATCGAGGGAACGGTCCAGGGTGCGGCGCAGGACGGCGGCAATCAGCTCCGTGCGGGAAGGGAAGTAGTACTGCACGTGCCCCAGACGCGTCTGTGCCGTGGCCGCCACTGCCCGCATGGTCAGCTCGCCGTATCCGGACTCGAAGAGGATCTTCTCGGCGGCGTCCAGGAGCGCGGCACGCCGCTGGGCGCCCTTGGTCGTGGCGGGCGGGCGCTTGTCCTGTTCCGGGGATCGTTCGCTCATGCCGCCCTGCCCTCCGCCTGTTCGTCGCGCACGGCCCTGCGCACCACCAGGTCGACGCCCTGCGCGGCGAGGTCCGACGGCACGCTCTGCGGACTCGGGAGCTGTTCGGGGAAGGCCACGCCGCTCGGTGCGGGGGCACCGTCTTCGCCGCGTACCCGACGCAGCCCCATCAGTGCGCCCAGTGCGGTCAGATGCGCCTGCCCGGCCCGATCGGTCACGGTCGCGGAGAGGGTGTCGCCCCCGTGAGTGACGTCGATGCGGAGTTGGGCCGTGCCGCCTTCGCCCGGTGCGTACAGCAGCCCGCGGCGCGCACCGGTGAAGCACTCGCTGCGGCCCCAGCGGAAGAACCCGAGCCGCTTGGCAGCCAGCAGGGCTGCCGTGGACGCGGGCGAGCTGAAGCCGATCCGGGTTGTCGCGGTCCGGGCCGCGAGGGTGAGAGGAAGAGTGAACTGCTCGGGGGTGTCGATCCTGGCAACCCGTGTGAGCGACTCCCCGATACGGACGCGGCGGACGTCGCTCAGCGGCATGACCGTGCGCCGCTGCCCGTCCCGCACCACCTCGTAGTCCAGTCCGAGGCGGTCCATGAACTCCACCGAGTCCGCGCCCGCCCGGTCGCCGAGGTCCCAGCGAATGGCCACGTCGACCGTGTCCGCACCGCCGAGCCGGTCGCCGAGAAAGGCGGCGACGAGGCTGGTCACGCCACCCATCCACGCGGAGGACAGCAGTACCGGCGCGGTCGGACCCGCCAGTGCCGCGATGGTGGCCGCGCGATGCATCCGCGTGGTCCAGCGCGTGACGTCCACGAACGGCACCCCGCCGCCGATCGCGGCGCGCAGGACCCGGTCGTCCGGATCGTTCACGACGCTGACAACCGCGCTGACCCGCGCCCGGAACGGTGCCGGGTCCGCCAGGTCCCAGGTGCGCAGTTCCGCGCCCGTCTCGTCCGCCAGTTGCTGTCCGCGCCGCACGGTCCGCCCCGTGAGCACCAGCGGCCATGACGGGGCCGCCATCCGTGCCAGCTCCGCGCCGACCGTGCCGTATCCGCCGACCAGGAGCACAGGTCCGTCGGCGTCAAAGAAGAGTTCGTCGTTCATGAAACCAAATATAGGTCAGGTGACCAAGAAATGCTCCAGGGGGATGCGCCACTTCCTGAAAGGTGGCGGCAGGAGCAGGTGGTGGGGACAGTGGCGGCCCCGAGGCAGAAGGCGTCAGGACGGCCGAGGATCCCCGTGCAACTGCCGCAGTCCGCGAGACGCTCCACCTCATCGAGCCCATCGCGGTGGCCGAGGCCGTGACGAAGCCGAAGAAGGCAGCCGCCGGCGGCGGCTCGGACCCAACACGGAAGGACTCGGCGGGCTGAGGCCGAAGCGGGCCCGGATCAGGGGTGTTGACCGGCGGTGACCACCACCGGCTCTCTCGACCGCGCCGTGGGGATGTCAAAGCCGTAGACGCCGATCGGATCGTCATGATTCTGGGCATCGGATACCCCCATCCACCTGCTGCTCGTGCCGACCGGGCCGGCACGAGCAGCAGGAGCGGCAAGATCGCGTTACGCGACAGCGGTTCCCTCTAGTTCGACCATCTGGCCGGGGACTGCGAGGCGCATCACCCCGAGCATGGTCGTCGTAGGGGCCACACCTGCGGCTCCCAGCCGCCCGGCGAGAACGCCGTAGTGCGGGAACAGCGCGTCCACGTCGGTGGTGTAGACGTTGAGACGGACGAGGTTCGCCAGCGACATGCCAGCCTCGCTGAGCACGGCTTCGAGGTTGTCCGCGGCCAGCGCGAGCTGCGCCGCGATGTCCCCGTCGTGCTCGGGCTGGCCGTTCTTGCTCATCGCGGTCTGCCCCGAGATGTAAAGGGTCCGGGTCTCCCCGGAGACGACCTCACCCTGATTGAACCCCATCTCCAGCGACCACGTCACCGGGTTGACTGCTGTTCGTTCCATTGCCACTCCTATCGTTGCCACTGCGTGCACCCGGAGAGCCTGGTAGCCACCGTGTTCGGTGCCCGCAGAGCCAGACTTCCAAGGAATCACGACACCTTGTGTCATGTTTGTTGGTAAGACTGAAGTGATGCGTGCAGACCGGTTGGTCTCACTGGTGCTGCTACTGCGCCAGCGAGGCCGCATGACCGCGGACGAGCTGGCCAGCGAGCTGGAAGTGTCCGCCCGTACGGTGCTGCGCGACATCGAGGCACTGTCCACGGCAGGAGTCCCGGTCTACGCAGACCGTGGCCGGCACGGTGGGTTCTCGCTGCTACCCGGCTTCCGCACCGAACTGACCGGCCTGAACCACGACGAAGCGCTCGCGCTGCTCACCGCCGGATCGGGACGAGGCAAGAAGGTCTTTGGCCTCAGCACCGCCCTCGCCTCCGCGATGCGCAAAGTGGTGGATGCGCTACCCGAAGGCCACCGAGCCAGCCTGGACGAAGCCGCCAGGCGGTTCCTGGTTGAACCAGAGACAGACCTACTCTCGCGGCGACCAGTCACAGAGGACATGGCCAGCGGAGTGATGAGCGAGGTCCGCCACGCCGTGCTGACCGGGCACAAGCTCCGCTTCCACTACGCCGCACCCGCCAAGACGCCTCACTGGCACACCGTTGAACCGATCGGCCTGGTCACTGTCCGCGACCGCACCTACCTGTTGGCCACAAAGGCCGGGGAAGACCGCACCTACAGGCTGTCGCGCATGTTGACCGCCGAAGGACTTCCTGAGCTGGCGGAGCGTCCACCTCAGGTTGACCTCGACCGGATCTGGGCCGAACGCAGCGCCCGGTTCCTCTCGGAGAACCACATCCCCGTGATCGTCAGGGTCAAGCCATCACGACGAGAAGAACTACTGAACGCCGCACGAGCCGTCCGCGCCGAGGAACCAGAAGCAGACGGCTGGGTTCGGCTAGACGTGACATTCGAGGACCTGCGACACGCGGTATGGGCGATCTGGCAAATAGATACCGCCGCCGAGGTCCTCGCTCCGGAGTCGTTGCGTGCAGCCTTGCGTGACCGTGCAACGATCCTCGCCGCCCGATACGACGGCATATCCCGAGAGGGATGAAGATGTCCTGGATCAGTGACCACACAAATGATCACTTGGTTCAGAGAAGAACTCATCGCCTCCGAGGCGGCCGACGGACGCGCGCGTGCCCGCCCACGTGGTGAGCCGGGCGGTGGTCGCCGCCGGGACGGCGTCCCCGGCCGCGTGGCCCATCGTGTCGTTCACGGCCTTGAAGTGGTCCTGGTCGACCAGAACCACGGCCGCGTCGTCGTGGCGGGCCAGGAGCCGGCGGGCGCGGGCGGTGTAGGAGTCGCGGCGCAGGAGCCCGGTCAGGGGGTCGCGGCGAGCTGCTTGTGCAGCGCGACCGCGTGCACGGCCCAGCTGGCCAACGGCACGGCGGCGGTGGTCAGTAAGAGTGCGCGCTGCCCGATTCGGGCCGGCACGCGCAGGACGGAGGCCATACTGGGGATCTCCCTCTCTCGTCTCGTACGGGGTGGGATGGGCCCAGGGCAGGCGGCTGGTTGGACGCCGTGGCGCCTGTCCCGGGCGGATCTACAGCACGAAGTCGCTGCGGCTGGCCAGCCGAGCGGCTTGTGCCAGAGGCCGGGTTGCGCGGCGGGCCACTCCATCTCCCAGCCGGTCCGCAGGCCGCGCGCCCCCCAGCTGTCCGGCTGCTTGCCGGGGATCTTGAGTCCGGCCGTGTACGCAGCGAGCGCGGCGTCGTACACCTCGTGCGCGCGGCGCAGGGCCGTGGTGGGGGAGTCCGCCTCGCCGGTGAAGACGTGCAGACCCCTGCGAGCCAAGTTGGCGGTGTCGTGTATCGGGACGTCTACCTCGTAGAACTCGCGGTTCGGCATGACGGCCCATCTCCTTCCTTGCCTGGTGCGTGAGGCGCCACCGCGCCGCCCCGGCCTCTGGGCCTACTCACCTTCATCGACATCGCCACCCGCACCACCACCTCGACGGACCCGGACCAGACGGGCACTGTCGGGGTGGCCAAGCTGACTGATCCTCGCAGCAGTAGGCTGCGTTGGTCGTGAGCACGCACACCGCCTCTGACCGGAACGACCTGCCGGACGACGCGACCGGTGCCGACCTTCATGAGGCTTGGAGAACCGGTCGCGTCATCGGGCCGCCGATCCGGCGAATCTTCCGGGACGTCATCGCCGACCGTCTGACAGGCTCGCGGCCACCGCAAGCCTCGATGTTGTTCGAGCCCCTGGCCGACCCATTCTGGAAAGACGACAGGTTCTTCCTCGGCGACTTCTACAACGAGATCCTCCACCAGGACACCTGTCAGCCGGACACCGCTGACGGCGTCCCCCCTGCTCGCGGCCCTAGTGCTGTGACCGGGATGGTTCACCGTGATCGGAAGGCGGCTCGTGGGACGAGCGCACGCGAAAGGCTGGTATTACTGGGGCATGCAGGAAGAGACCGCACGCTCCGCGATCGACACGTTCATCTCCGCGTTCAACGCCTCGGACGACAGCTATGTGACTGCCCTGCTCTCCCAGGCCCTGACCTCAGACGTGGTCTTCTGGGGGCCGTTGGGTCGCAGCGAAGGAATCGGGGCGGTCGAGCGGTTCGTGCTGGACATCCGACGCCACCCGGCGGGGACCGGCACGATGGTGCGCTGCTCAGCGGTGGACATGCCTGACGAATGGGCCCGGTACCAGTGGGTCTTCACCACGCCTGATGGAGGCCCCCGCCTGGCGGGAACGGATGTCGTCCATCTGCGACGGAGCCTCATCGACCAGGTCATCGTCTTCGCGGGGGAGATCGAGCCGTTCGCCTCCTGAGTCATCCTTCTGTCGCTGTCCTTCTCCTGAACTTGCCCCGTCGGCGTTCGGGGGCTGCTGTTCGCGGTTGGTCGCCGCGGTGTTGAGGGGGCGTCCGCCCCAGCGAATGCCCTTTTCGCTGCGGGTGCGGGCGCGTTCCTTGCGTTGGGCGGCGAGTACGTCGGGGTGGCGGGCGTTGGTGTTGCGCCAGCGCAGGTAGCGGTGCAGTGCCTGGGTTTGCGCAGGGTGGCTGCGGTGGTGGGAGTTGGCCAGGGTGAACTGCCGCAGCGGGCCGAAGTGGGCCTCGATCGGGTTGGCCCAGGAAGCGTAGGTCAAGGTGAAGCACAGCTCGACCTTGTTCTTCTTCGCCCAGCGGCGGATGCCCGCGCCGGTGTGGGCGGAGAGGTTGTCCAGGATGATGTAGATCGGGGCGCCGTCGGGTCGGGCGGCGCGGATCGACTTGAGCGCTGCCAGGGTGTTGGCGGTGCCCTTGTAGCGGCGGTTGACGCCCCACAGGCGGTCGTCACCCACGGAGTAGCAACCGTGGAAGTAGGTGACGCCGTGGGTGCGGCGGTAGGTCGCCGGCAGCCGGTTTGGCTTGCCCTGCTTCGCCCAGCAGGAGCCTGCGGTGGGCCGGATCCCCAGGGGCCCGAACTCGTCGAAGGCGAAGACCCGGTCCGGGAAGCGTTCCAGCACCTGCTCGATCCGGTCGAGCTTGGCGTCGCGATCAGGGTCGGGTGACTCCTTCCAGGTCTTGGTGCGCTGGAAGGTGATGCCGCGGCGCCGGAGCAGGCACCGTAAGGCTTCACGGCCGATGCGGATGACACGTCCGTGCACTTTCCGCAGGTAGGCGGCGAGCTTGCGCAACGACCAGCGGGTGAAGGGCTGGCCGAGCTTGGTGGGGCGGGTGGTGGCCGTCTGGATGACGAAGTCTTCCTCGTCAGGGCTGAGTCGGCGGGGACGGCCTCCCGCCCAGCGAGGGTCCAGGCAGGTCAGGCCGATCTCGTTGAACCGGTGGATCACATCCCGGACGGTGTCCTCGTCGGCCTGGACCAGTTGGGCGATCACAGGCACCCGGTTCCCGCCGGCCGAGGCCAGCAGCATCATCGCGCGCCGGTAGCGCACCGAGTTGGTGCTGCCCCGGCGCACGGTCTGCTGCAGCTTCTGCCCCTCCTGGTCGGTCAGCCTGCGTACATGGACAGGCTCAGCCACCGCGCCTCCAGCGCTCGGATCGGACGTCACCGCACATCCAACCGTCACGACCACCAACCCGGTGAACCTTCCCGGTCAGAGCACTAGCTGTGCTGTCTCAGGACGCTGATTACGCAGAACCACTTCCTTGTCGCAGGATTCCCCCTAGGTTCTGTCGTCAAATGTCACGCCCACGCCCGTGCCAGCGGACAGCGCGGCGACCTGACACTTCACCCACCGCCCCGGCAGGCTGGCGGCTTGCTCATGCGATCATACGGGCGGCTCTCGATGGACCGATGCACAGTCAACTGATCAGACCGTCGAGCGATCGAACCATCGGGCATCGAGCAATCGAGCGAGAACGGGAGTGCGATGTGAGCGGGGCTGGGGGGCAGGACGGGTCATCCGTGTCCGAAGAAGAGTGGGAGCGGTTCCTCCGTGAATCAGTAACAGGTGCGGCCGGTGCCCCCGTGGAGCCGTCGGCGCGCGCCCGTGAGGTGAAGCGGCAGCTGCGGGAGCGCTCCGGGCAGCCGGAAGGCTGGCGTACGTACTCACCGGCCCGGCCCCGGCGCAGGACAGGCTGGTACGTGACCGGGCTGGTGGCGGTCGTGGCCCTCCTGGTCGTGGCGCTCTTCCCGCAGCAGGTCGTCGGCTGGTTCGGTGGCAACGACGGCGAGCAGGACGGGGCGCCGTTGGCCGCCGAGTCGGAAAGCCCGCGGGAGGCTCCCGGCGCCGAGCCGGATCTGCACCCCACCCTCGCCGAACCCTTCCGGGGTTCGCCTGCCGCCCGCTGGGCCGACGGAGCGGCAGGGATCACGGTGCCACCGGCCAAGGCGACCGGCTGGATGGACGCCGCCCAGGTCGAGCGGGCACTGCGGCAGAGCCGGGGCTTCCTGGTGGCCGCGGGGCTCAACTCCCGCGTGTTGCGCGGCGAGCGGCCCACGAAGGCGATCGCGCTGCTGAACCCGCACCAAAAGGACGTCCAGGAGTATCTCCATACCGCCCTGTCGTCGACGGCGCCCACTGACAAGACCGACCCGCTGCTGTTGTTCAGCCGCTTCCGGCCGGAGCAGTCCCGGCTGGTCGGTGACGTGGTCAAGACGCGCGGTCGGCTCACGTACCAGGAGGGGAAACAGGGGGCGGTCGAGGTGACGGCGGACGTCACCTTCGTGTACCCGGTCACCCCGGCGGGCGACGGCGGGCGGGACGCCGAGGTCGTCCGTACGATCGTGCGGCGCAAGGTGGTGATGAGCTGGGACGACCCGGCCAAGGTCATCACCGAACCGGGCACGATGTCCCTCGTTTCGTACGCGCTGGACATGACCAACGGCGGCTGCTCCGCCCCGACTGGCTACTTCGTGCCACCCTTCGGCGCGGCCGACAAGCAGCCCGCCGACGAGTCCCACCAGGTCGATCCGTACGACCGCAGCAAGCCGGTCGACACGAGTAACGGCACGACGGCCACGGGCAACAGCTGCGCGACCGCCACCCGCTCCTAGGAGTTGTCGTCAAATGTCACGCCCACATCAGGAGTGAGGCGGGGGTGACTGCTGCCTCGTAGGAGCGGGCGGTGTTGTCGTAACGGGTGGCGATGCCGCGCCACTGCTTCAAGCGGTTGAAGCACCGTTCCACCACGTTGCGCTGCTTGTAGATGTTGCGGTCGAACGCCGGTGACCGGCCGCCGCGGCGGCCGCGCCTGAGTCGGTTGCGGGCCTGGTCGGTCCGCTCGGGGATGGTGTGCGGGATGCCCCGTCGACCGACACCAGCCACTCGATGTCGCCCGCTGCGTCCGCTTTCGCCTGGGCGGCCCGGAGCATCCGCTCAGGAGCACTTCTCGCGTTTGTGATCAAGCCTCGGACGGTCTGCCACGCGAAAGCGCGAGGCTATTGGAGGCGGGCCAGCAAGTGGGCGTCGAGGTAGCCCCGCTCGGAGGCCGGATCGTGGAGCAGCCGGGCGACCGTGACGAGCCCGGCCCCGGCCAGCAACTCGGCGAACCGGTCCACCGGCCAGCTATAGGCGGGCGTCACCTTGTGGTCGAAGCGGACCGGCTCCGGTCCGTCGGTCGCGAAGAACGAGACCAGGAGCAGGCCCCCTGGTGCCAGGACACGTACCTGCTCGGTGAGCAGCGCGGGCATTTCCCCAGGCGGGGTATGAATCATCGAGTAGTGGGCCAGCACTCCGCCGAGCGCGTCGTCCTCGACCGGCAGGGCCTCCATTCGCGCCTCGTCGAACCGCAGCGCCGGATGGGCCCGCCGGGCGTGGTCGACCATGGCTGGGGAGAGGTCGAGTCCGAAGGCGTCCAGCCCCAGGTCGTGCAGCATGGCCGTCAGATGTCCGGGCCCGCACCCGACGTCGGCTGCCCGCGGGTTCCCCGTCCCACGCACCAGCTCGGCGAAGGTGCCGATCATGTTCCGCGCGAACGGCTGCGTCTCCAACCGATTAGCGAACATCGACGCATACAGCTCGACGACCCCGTCGTAGGCCGCCCTGGTCTCGTCCTGGTGTTCCACCATGGGAAAGAAGCTAACACCCGCGCCGTTCGCAGCTGTTCTCCGGCCCCATACCGACCCCCTCCCCTGGGGACTGATCGTTCCGTCACCTGATCACGGGACAACCCGAGCAGTTCGGAGAAGGCAGCACCCGAGCTTTCTTGGGTACTGGCGCAGAGCACTTGTTCCGTAGCTGTCGTCTTCCTGGGAACAAGCAACGCAGAGTACGCAGAGTGGCGATGCAGCGCGGCCTCAACGGCTGGGCACTGGCAAGCGGGCTGTCTCGAACTCGCTGTGTGCCCACGGCAGAAGGATAACCAGTGGAGCCCTGGTCAGGCTGATGACAAGGTGACGCTTATGCCGTCTCCCGTGGTCGAACAACTGCTCCGTGAACTGCACGCATCACTCACACTGCGCAAGCGTCCTGAGGATGTGGCCCGTCTCATCCAGGATCTTCACGCCGCACAGGGCACCGACCTCGATACAGCTACCGACGCGGCGCTCGCCAAAGCCGCCGAGCACTCGCTGCGCAACCTCTGGCACGGCTATACCTCTATGGTGGAAGAGTTCGCCCGTCCTGTCGGCGCACAACGCCAGCTCGCCCTAGCGACGAGCCTGTTCACAAGCGTGACGGAACTGCCGGACAGCGCCGGGGATGATCCTGCCCGGATCGAGGCGGTGATCCGGCGTGCAGGCGAGGAGATCGGCCGATCGTACGGGCAGAACGACTTCGGCATGGACCGCCTCAACAGGGTCGAGCGCACGGCGGCGGGTCTCGGCGCGATCTCGAAACGTCAGTACAACAAGCGCTTCCGGCTGCTGCGCCGGATGGAAGCCAAACTGGCCCGACTCATCCCGGATCCACCGGCTTGATTCCGGAGTGATCGTTTCGGGGTCGTGCAGGGCGTGTCGGGGCTGAGTTGCGGATTCGAGCGTGGAGTGACCGCTG
>NZ_JBFBCG010000078.1:0-32699 GCF_040683105.1 Streptomyces sp. NPDC051020
ACGTAGGCAACGCCCTGCTCGAAGGCAGCCAACGAACAGAAGAGCGGCGAACCGAACACCCCGCCCCCTGACCGCCACAGGTTTTATCTCAAGCTGAGTTGATTAAGTTCGGGGGTACCTAGCCAGTGCCGCATCAGACGTCACGGTCCAGCACTCGAACTGCACCGCCAGGCTCGTGGCTCCTCGCGGCACCGTTAACAAGGAATTAGGTTGAGCGCGTGCCTCCCGGCAACGGGAGTGCCTCAGCCTGGCCGAGGGCGCCGTGGCATTACATGTTCTGGCAGGCCCTGGCCTTGAACTCCGCTATGGAGACGGTGATCGCGGACTCGTCGCCGTTGTCTGAGACGTTGTCGTAGCGGACCCTTCCGGGGGTGAGCCGGTCCCGGTCGGACAGGGTGAAGGAGACGCTGCTCGATGACCACGAGTTGTCCTTGGTCCAGCCGTAGAACACGTAGGTGGTCCTGGCGGTGAGCTGAGCGAGAGATCTGGTCGCGGCCCAGCCAGCAGCAGGGGAATCGAGGGGCCAGGTGGCGAGACCGGGTGTGAGAGGACGGTCGGCGGTCCATGAACCGACCGTCACCGTCTTGTCAGCGTCGGCGCTGTCCACGTAGAGGGTCGCGCCATCGATCTGATGTCCGCAGACCATCATGACACCGAGCAGATGGCCGTCGCCGGTCACGGAGATACCGGCAACGGCATCGACGGGGACCGTGCATCCCGAGGTCGCGGCCAAGGCCACGCCGACCACGACGGCACCGACGAAGCGCCGGAACACCGGCCGCGAAGTGATCGACCACATGATTAGCCCCCTGCCCGGCGCGCTTAGGCCCCTGCCCCCGGATGGCAGGGGGCGAGCGGCGAGAGATCGGCCACCGTTGAGCATCGGTGTGTGAAGACAGAAGATCAGGCGGCGGCCGCAGGCCACAGCATAGATCCCGCCCACTGGAACGCTTTCAGAACGAGGTCCTTGTTCTGTGCGGGTGTAGACATGGGGGTCTCCTTGAGGCGCTTGATGTGTCCTGCGGGAACCACCTCTAGCTGATCCAGGTGGCTGTACATGGGGTTTCACGACGTGACCGGACGGGTGATTGCGGGCTCTTCGCGGTGAGTTCGAGGAGGTCGTCGACGTGGTGCCACTGGGTGTGTGTCGAGATCTTCGCGGCGATTGAGCTCGCGGGGGCAAGTCGCACTGGCCGGTGGCCATGGGGAACCAGGGGATGAGGCCCACGTTGTCTTCTAGATGATCTATTCCAAGGGGTCAGTGATCGTAGGCGATCAGTGAGCGTAGGACGGTTTGTCCGGTGGCGTCGTTGTGCCAGATCGCGGCGGTCAGCGCGAGGATGCGTTGCATGACGCGGGCTATGACACCTCCGGGTGTGCGCCCTCGGTGCCGTTCGAGGTCAAGCTGTCCCTTGAAGGTCTCGTTGATCGATTCGATGACCTGTCGCAGCGGCTTGAACAGGGCTGCGCCAGGCCGTTCCCGTTCACCTTTACGGGCAGGCCGCAGCAACTGGACTCCATGCTCGGACAGTTCGCGTTCGAAACCACGGCCGAAGTAGTTCTTGTCGCCGATGAGAGTCTGTCGGGGGCGCTCTCGCAGAAGCTCGCATTCGGCTGCCAGGAGGTCAAGGAGGGTCTCGCGTTCGTCGGCCTTGGCCCCGGTCAGGGCGAAGGCGATGGGCAGGCCCTGAAGGGTGCAGACCAGGTGCAGGCGCAGGCCCCAGAAGAAGCGGCTGTGGCTGGCGCAGTAGCCGTATTCGGCCCAACCTGCCAGGTCGGAGCGTTTGACGGTCTCGCGGGAGCGGCCGCATTCCACCGGGGTGGAGTCCACGACCCATACGTCGTCGCTCCACACCGAGGTGGTGGTGGCCAGGATCCGGTTGACGCTTCGCATCAGACCGGCGGCCTTGCGCAGCCGCTTGTTGTACCGGGCTGCTGGGGCAGGTAGGGGAAGAGGTGGCGCAGGTGGGCACGGGCATGGCGGAGCCATTTGGCCTCGGAGGTGTAGCCGAGTATGGCCTGCATCGTGGCGAGGGCGACCAGTTCGGCATCGCTCAGGCGGGGCGTAATGCCGACCGGCGGGCGCCACGGCGCCAGGTCGGGATGCTCCTTCAGCATGTCGTCGGTCGTCGCATAGAGTGCTGTCGCGAGGGTGTCCACGTCGTTCGTCACAAAACGATCTTGGACACCCTCGTTCTCGTCTCCGCAGGCACCCCTTGGACCACACCACCAGGAGGAACCAGTGTCATACCCGCAACTGCTCACCCCCGAGGAGAAGCTCGCCGACGCGAAGAAGCTGTTGAGCCTCCCGCGTATCGTCGTGATCTGCGGCTCCACCCGCTTCATGACCGAGATGAACGAGGCCGATCTGCGGGAGACCAAAGCCGGAAAGATTGTCGTCAAACCGGGCTGTGACATGAAGTCGCCGCACGGACTTTGGTCCGATCCTGTCGAGGCCGAGGCGCTGAAGGTTCAACTCGACGATCTGCACCGGGCGAAGATCCGGCTCGCTGATGAGGTGCTCGTAGTCGGCGACCACATCGGAGACAGCACCCGAGCCGAAATCGCCTACGCCCGGTCGCTGGGCAAGCCCGTGCGGTTCACGCACCCCGAAGTCGACCCTGACGCCTGACCGCCCGCTGCCACCTCGACAACCAGGGCCGGCAGCCCGCCGCCTGACCGTCTCGCGATGGCTTCGGCCGCCGCCCACCCCACACCCTCCGCAGGCATCCCTTGGAATTGATCATCTAGCGGGTCCGGCTGAGGAAGCACCAGCCCGGGGCGGGCTAACTGGGCACGTGGCGGGTGAGGCGGTGCTGGGCGGGGAGCGCGAGGGAGGCCGCGAGGATGACGGCGATGCCGTAACCGAGGACGGTGTGCAGGAGTCCGATGGGGGCGATCAGGATGCCGGCAATGATCGCCGATACGCCGAAGATCGGGGGGCGGCAGGCAACCGGTGGGTCTGAGCGCGGGCCGCCCGACGCGCTCAGCTGAAGAACAGGTCGTCCACGACGTGGACCCAGCCGCCGTCCGGCTGGCGTCGAAGAATCTCCGTGGTGGTGGAGATCACCGGCTCCGGTCCGATCCTGGTGAGGGTGGCGTTGTTCGACACCAGAGCGATGTCGTCCACCTGGCGGATGTCGCGGAGTTCGAGCTTGAGACGGGCACCGCTGTCGATCAACTGCTGCAGGGCCTCGCGAATGGCGTCCGTGCCCACCACATCGGTTCCGGGGGTGGGAACGAGGTGAGCGTTCGGCTCGTAGAGCGAAACCAGGCCCTCGATGTCACCGGCCTCCAGGTACTCCATGAAGAGGGTCCCCACCTGCTGAGGTGTCTCCGCACGGCGCCGGGCGGCGGCACCGAGAGGCTTGTCGCCCCAGCCGGCCGCGGCGAGCAGGTCATACCAGCCCCGATGCGCGCCGTAGGGCAGATGGTGGCGCAGCAGTTGGCCCGGGAAGGTCGTCGGGGTCGCCTTGTGGGGCTTGGCCTTGGCCTGGGTGACGATGGCGTCGCTGAGTGCGTAGGCCAGGTCCAGACGCGGGAGCAGGGTGTGCACATCGTCGGCGAGACCGGCCGGAAGGCTCTCACGTCGGACTCCGAGGATGTCGGTGCCGATGCCTGCCTGGGCCAGCGCCACCTCCGTGCCTTTCCTCGCGGCGATGCCGTCCGAGGTGTGCAGGGCGATGGCATCCCAGGCGATGGCGATACGCCGTTTCTCGACACCGCGTTCGCGGAGGAATGCGGCGGCGGTGTCGGCGCCGTCGACTTCGAAACGCTGGTCGCCGTTGCCCTCCTCGCTCAGTCCGATGTCGTGCAGGACGCAGCTGACGAACAGCAGCTCGTCGTCGTAGTCAGCCCCGGCGCGCAGGCCCCGGCCCTGGGCATGGGCGCGGGCGAAGACGTAGCTGCGAACGCTGTGATGGAGAACGAAGACGGGCGTGGCCCGTGCCACGTAGGCGTATGCCTCCCGGGTGAGGCTCGTGTCGGGGAGATCGAGCTGCTCGAAGACGGACAGGTGTGCGTCAGTGGTCACGATGTGTCCCTTTCGTCGGATGCCCCGGCCCGGGGGCAGATCGGTGCGGTGGTGAGGACGGTGCGCTCACGCATGCCGGGTATGGGAGGAGTGCAGCTGCACGGTACGTGGAGCGGGTCTTCAGGGAAGTCGCGCCGAACATCGGCAGTCCACTCAGCGCCTGCCCTACTCGGATGCTGTGCACTGCGTCCCGGGGCCACCGCGATGTTCCGGGGGCCGTCACGCCGGCAGCGGGCCGCGGCCGGCGTGACGGGGCTTGGGCTTCGCCTGTGACGGCGCCGGATTACACCGTGCGGGTCCGGGCGGCTTCCTGGGCCTGCTTGATGAGTTCTTCGGTCGCCGGGGGGCAGACGTTCCGGCAGTTGCCGTGCTCGGCACCGATGATCGTCGGGCTTGCGTGCGGCCGGCGTCTGGGCCACCATGCCGCCCATGGTGTGCCCGACGAGCACATAGCGGGAGGAGCCGAGCGCAATCCCTACGGACAGTCACCCCGACGACCGGGAGGCCGGAGCACCTGAAGCTGTGCCCGCCGCCGGTATCACCCCCTGGCGGGTAGAGACGAGGAGTGCTCACCCCTCCGGCCGGGGGAAGACCACCCGGAGCCGCTGCACCCGTCCGTCCTCGCGGAACATGAGCCACGCGAGCGTCGACGGGCAGGGGTCGACCTTGTCCGCCGGATTGGTGACGTCCATCTCCCATATGGCGATGTCGCTGCTGGCCACTACATGCCGGAGGTGCTGTCGCACCCCCGCGTCCAGGATGCGGCGCAGGGCCGGCGTGGGATGGATTCGCTCGCCAGGCTGGCTGAGGATGCCGACCAGTTCGGTCTCCTTCGGCCACAGCTCGGCGATCTCCCGGGGCAGGGGGCCGCGTTCGGACGCCTCCAGGGTCGCGACGGCCTCGCGCCTGCTCTCCTCAGTGACGGCGGAGGCGTCGTCGTACGCCTGCTCGGCGGTTGCCCTCAGCGCGCGAGCCATGGTCGCCCTGCCCTGGCTCAGCCGGCTGCGAACCGTGCCCACGGGCACCTCGCACACTTCGGCGATCTCCTGGTAGGTGGTGATGTCGCTGAAGTGTCGCAGCATCACCACCAGTCGCAGGTGCTGCGGCAGTTCCTCCACCGCGGCCCAGATCCAGTCGCGCAATGCGTGCTGCTCGACGATCTGTTCCGGATGCGATGATCCGTGGTCGCGGAGCTGGAGGTGGCCGAGGCCGTCCAGTCCGGGCATCTCGCGCACGGAGCGCAGGCGCATGCGGGCGGCGTTGCGTACGACCGCGCGCAGCCATGCCCCGACGGCCGAAGGATCCCGCACGTCGCCGATGCGGCGCAGAGCGGTCAATGCGGCATCCTGCACCGCGTCGTCCGCGTCCGGGCCTTGGCCGAGAAGGCTCAACGCAACCGCGTGCATGGGCGCTTGATGGCGGGCCAGCAGCAGACCGAGGGCGCCGGTTTCGCCGGCCTGGGCTCGGCGAGTGAGTTCCGCGTCGGTGAGGGGCTGATAGGGAACCATGTCTGACCGCCTCCGAGGCAGATTCCGGCGACGCGGAAAAGGTAGTGATCCGGTGCGCATCGGTCCAGGGCCGTTTCCGGCCGCAGTGCGGATCGGCGGAATACCTTCTCGCGGATCGCGTGAGCGTCGGCCGCGTGATCCGCGAGAAGGCGAGGCGGATCCGGTGGCCCGGAAGCGGGTGCGCACCGGATTGCGGAGTCTCGGCTGCTGCTCAGGCGGTGGCTTCCGAGGCGTCGGTGCCGGAAGCGGCCTTCGTGACGATCGCGGCGACCTCGGCGGGCTTGGACACATAGACGGCGTGGCTGCCGCCCGTCTCGTGTACGGTCGCACCGGCCCGCTCGGCCATGGCGCGCTGGGCCGGCGGTGGAATCATGCGGTCGTCGGTGGCGACCAGGTAGTGACTCGGCTTGCCCCGCCAGGCGGGATGCTCGACCGCGCCGCCCAGGGCATCCAGCCCCCAGGGGACCTGTGAGTCAGCCAGGAACTGGGCCTCGCCGGCCGGCAGGTCCCCGGCGAAGGATTCGGCGAACTTTTCCCGGTCGAGGAAGAGGTACCCGTCGACGGGCGGCAGGATCGGCGGGACGGGCGCACCGGGCGGCGGGTCCGCGATCAGGGTGTTCACGGACTCGTCCTTGTCGGGCGCGAACGCCGCGATGTACACGAGTGCAGTGACGTTCTCGTGGTTGCCTGCTTCCGAGATCACCGCGCCGCCGTAGGAGTGTCCGACCAGCACGGTCGGGCCGTCCTGAGCGTCGAGGACGAGTTTGGTCGCGGCGACGTCACCGGCGAGGGAAAGGGTGGGGTTCTGCACGATGCTTACGCGGTAGCCGTCCGCGCGGAGCAGATCGTAGACCCCCTTCCAGCCGGATCCGTCGACGAATCCGCCGTGGACCAGGACGATGTTCCGTGCAAGTGGTGCGGTGCTCAAGGTCAGCTCCTCGGAGTGTCTTTCAGTGACGGAGACGGGACGACTGCCGAGCGGAAGGGCGGCAATCCGCAGCCGCTCGGTGACCCGACGCCGACAAGATGCGAGGCAGGCAACGAAGTTCGCTCCATGTGATGTGACGCTCGTCACAAGTGGACCTCGTCGACGGCAGCTCTCGGCTCGACCGCGTACGGCTCTCCTGCGACAAGACGGCAAGCTCGCTGCGACGGCCGCCTGCCTCGCCGTACCCTGCTCGCGATACCCGTCCGAACAGCCGACCCGGCAGCCCGAGCAGACCACCGACGCGGCGCCCGCCGCACACCACTGACCGCATCAGGTACCGCCTGCATCGGGGCCGACCACATCAGGAAGTGACACTGTATGTCGCCGCATGCCCAGCACGTCCCGATCCGCCGGCGGTGACTTGGCTGCCGCCAGCGGTGGTCGAGAGATTCCTCGTCCGGAGTAATCCCGCAACGCACTGATCTACCGTCTACGGCAACCTGATGATGCCCGGTACTTGTTGGCGGTCTGGCCGCCGAGCAGAGCTGGAGCAGACAGCAGGGCCGGGGTCAGCCCGGCGAGCGCTGGAGGACACGGGTGGTCACGAGACGGCGTGTAGTGCAGGCAGCGGCCGGCGGATTGCTCGCGCTCCTTCCGGCCGGTTACGGGGCTCCGCGGTTCTGGGCGCCGGCCGGTGGGGGCCTTCTGGATCCGGGAAAGGTGGACAAGTACGTCACGCCGCTCGTCGTCCCGCCCGTCATGCCGCAGGCCGGGGGCGGCATCGCTGATGGCATCGACCACTACGTGATCGGCGTGCGACAGTTCCAGCAACAGGTGCTGCCCTCCGGCCTGCCGGCGACGACCGTGTGGGGGTACGGCTCAACTCTGCATCCGCGCAGCTTCCACTACCCCGCGTTCACCGTCGAGGCTCGCTTCGGAACGCCGGTGCGGGCGAGGTGGAAAAACCAACTGCGGGATCGCCAAGGCCGTTACCTGCCGCACCTGCTGCCGGTCGACCCCACCCTGCACTGGGCGAACCCTCCGGGCGGAGCGTCGGCCCGGGACTCACGTCCCGGATTCCGCTCGACCCCCGGACCGTACACGGGCCCGGTGCCGATCGTGACGCACCTGCATGGCGGGCGGAACTCGGAGGAGAGCGATGGCTACACCGAAGCCTGGTATCTTCCCGACGCGCTTGACATTCCCGCGGGATACGCTGAAGGCGGCTCGTTCTACGAGAAGTTCAAGGAAAAATTCGAAGACGGGTTCGACGACACCTGGGGCCGGGGGGACGCCGTATTCCAGTACGCCAATGCGGAGAGAGCCTCGACCATCTGGTTCCACGATCATGCACTGGGTGTCACGCGGCTGAATGTCTACGCCGGACTGGCGGGGTTCTACCTTCTGCGAGGCGGATCTGCGGACCTTCCCGGTGGAGTGTTGCCCGGTCCCGCACCCCGGCCCGGTGATCCGCCCGGCCGGAAGTATTACGAGATCCCTCTCGCCATCCAGGACCGCTCGTTCCACGTCGACGGCAGCCTGTTCTACCCGCCCGGACGCGCTGCCTTCGACGGATTCAAGGGCCCCTACATCCCGGGCAGCGACATCCCTCCGATCTGGAACCCCGAGTTCTTCGGCAACACCATGGTGACCAACGGGAGAACCTGGCCGGCCCTTCACGTCGAACCGCGCCGCTACCGGTTCCGGCTTCTCAACGGATGCAACTCGCGGTACCTGATCCTGAAGATCGTCACCCGCCCACTCGCCCACAGGCCCGCGGCCCCCGCCCTCCCCTTCTGGCAGATCGGCAGCGAGGGGGGTTTCCTCTCCGCGCCGGTACGACGAGACCAGGTACTCATCGCTCCCGCCGAGCGCGCCGACGTGATCGTCGACTTCGCGTCATTCCCGGTCGGGACCGAGTTGTATCTCATCAACGAGGGCCCCGACAAAGCATTCCAGGGCGGGAAGGCGGGTACGGACTTCTCCCCGGCGGACCCGGCCACCACCGGGCAGGTCATGAAATTCACGGTCGGAGCACTCACCACACCGGACACGACCGTCCCACCCGCCCAGCTGTCGCTGCCGTCGTTCGAGCCGTTGGGGAAGGCGAGCCGCATCCGACGGCTTTCCCTCAGTGAGCAGAACTCCACGTCACGCCCGCACGTCGGACCCCGACAACTGCTGCTCGGCACCCTGGACCGAAACGGAGCCGCTGTGCCGATGCGGTGGGACGACCCGGTCACGGAGAATCCGGCCCTGGGTGCGACCGAGATCTGGGAGATTCACAATCTCACGAAGGATGCACACCCGATCCATATCCACGAGGTCCAGTTCCAGGTCCTTGACCGGCAACAGGCCGGCCGTGCCGCCCGGCCCGCCGAGCCGTGGGAGAGGGGGTTCAAGGACACAGCAGTCGCTTACCCGGGTGCTGTGACGAGGCTGAAGGCGACATTCGACCGGGCGGGCCGGTATGTCTGGCACTGTCACATGCTCGAACACGAAGACAACGAAATGATGCGTCCCTACACCGTCGGATGAAGGTGGAACCTTTACCGTCAGGCAGAACGAGTCACCGGTGTTCGGGTCCTTCCTTCGGGAACGCTTGGAAGACGCTGATTCCACCGATGCGGAGCCGACCGCCCTGCGCGTACGGGCGATGCGCGATCACGCCCCGTGCATCTCATGCTCGGCCCATTTCTTCGGCCTCACCGTCGAGCGAGCCCGAACCGGCTGCTGACGCCCTCGCTGAGGACTCGGACACCTGTCACTCGGGGGCGGCGCGGTCGCTCGGCGCGGCGTCCCTGCTTCCGGCGCGGAGCAGCTGATTGCCGAGGTCGATGAGCGCCCGGCCGGCAGCGTACTCGTCGCCGATCTCGGGGACGGGTGCGTCGTGAGGGTTGCGCTGGGCGGAGGTGCGGCTCTGAAGGGTGCCGTCACCGGTGTCGAGGACGGCATGAACCTTGGTGAGGTCACCTTCCTCGAAGAGGTCCAGGCGCACGCTCCACTGCTTGGTGCGTGGCTTGTCGGTGCTGGTGTGCTGGGTCATGGCCAGGTACTTCCTTCCGCTGAGTACTCCAGGCTGGCTGGGAGGCGATTCATCGGGAACGCGGTCCTTCCTACGGTTCGATCGTCAGTACCTGTTCGAGGGGGCGACGTGGCGTACGCGGTCCTGTGGGCCCGTATCCCAGGCGGACGATCATCTGGGCGTGTCCCGTGCCGAAGACGGGGTCGCGCAGGATCCATCGCAGGTCCGGCCATTCGAGGGGCTGCGTCGCGAAGGAGGTGGACACCGCGTGGAGTGTGGCGGTGAGCAGGACGCGTTCCAGGGCCTGACCGGCGCGAAGCCAGTCTTCGGGACGGTCGCCCGGAGTGCTCAGAAGAGCGAGTTGGGGCCGGTTCTCGAACAGGACGCGGGCCCGGCTCGCGAAGACGGCGGTGCCCGCGAAATCGCGCACGGTCGCCCGTTCGGAGGCGTCGCGGGGGCCGAAGGCGTAGTCCGGGATTCCGTCGACGGGCGCCTCGGTGTTCGTGTCCCGGGTCCAGCGCCGTTGCTCGGCTTCGCGTGCCGGGTCTCTGCGGTCGTATCCCTCGGCGTCCCGGATCAGTTCGAGCACGGTCTCCAGATGTATCGGGGTCAGGAACGCGAAGTCCGCGCCCTCGGCGCGGGCCGCGTCGGCGAAGCGCCCGCGGATGTCCTCGGGGATCGTCTGTTCGTCGAACGGGTAGCGGCTGGTGTGCCGTTCCCGTATCGCGGGCTGGAGAGCGGCGAGGGCTTCGTGCTCGGGCTTCCGTGGGGCGTCGGGGTGACGGTCGAGCCGGACGTGGGCCAGTACGGTCGGGGCCGAGGGGACGGGCAGCAGTGCGGTGACCGCCTCCAGGCCGCGGTGAGCAGCGGAAACCCGCAGATTCAGCAGGGCCGCGCCGCAGCCCACGTGCAGTGCTCGGGTGTCGGGGTCGGCCTCCGGCATCGCGCGGCCGAGGTCCGCCAAGAGGGTGAGGGTCCGGCTGCCGCGCCCGTAGCGGAACTGCCAGGGCTGGGCGTTGTGCATGGACGGGGCAGCGGCGGCATCGGCGACGAGGCCGTTCAGCGTCGTGTCGTCGAGCGCTTCGGTGGGCATCGCGGGTCTCCCGGGGAGGCGGGAATGGCTGCTGTCTTCAGCATGGAGCGGACCGTTGCCCGGTACGTATGGGCCGTTCGTCCCTGGACCGGGCCGGATGGGCTCCTCGGCAGGGGTAGTCCCTTCCCGGACCAGGGCGTGTTTCGCGGCGTCGCGGACACGACCGGTGAGCGTGGCCATGCGCCAGGTTACGTGAGGGCGCCGCGTCGGCACTCGGCCTCGGTCGCCCTTCGGGGCAGGCGTTTGCCGTCAGCATCGTCGGAACTGCCGCTGAGCGCGCCCACCGCCGTCATCCGGACGTCGACGTCAAGGCCGAGGCGCTGCCCGGGGACGCGGTGACCGCCCTCCTGCACGAGGGACACAACGCCGACGGTCCGGCTGCACCGGGCGGCGATCGAGGGAACGGCCAAAAAACACTGATCCGGCGCTCGGCCGCCGCGGATCTGATCATCGTCGCCGCAGTCACCTCGGCACTCGCCTCGGCCGGGTCGCTCGTACCCTGCTTCACCGGTCTGACTGTCCAGTGGCTGTCATACCTCTGGCGACTTGACCGTACGAGACGTGCCCGCCTCATTCGCACAGTTCTGACGCATGGTCGGGGACGTACGTCTGAAGGTCCCTCGGCGGACGTTGGTAGCCCGTGGCCGGCGGGCGTCGTGGCAGTTCGATCGCCGGCCAGGTGACCTCTTCGTACGGCACGGTCGACAGCAGATGGGCGATCATGTTCAGTCGTGCCCGGCGCTTGTTGTCGCTCTCGACCACGTACCAGGGAGCTTCCGAGATGTCCGTATGGATGAACATCTCGTCCTTCGCCCGCGAATAGGCTTCCCAGTGGCTGATCGATTCCAGGTCCAGCGGCGAGAGCTTCCACCGACGGGCGGGATCTTCCAGCCGACGCCGGAATCGCTGCTCCTGCACCGCGTCACTCACCGAGAACCAGTACTTGCGCAACAGGATTCCGTCCTCGACCAGCATCCGCTCGAAGATCGGGCACTGGCGAAGGAACCGCTGGTGTTCCTCCATGGTGCAAAAACCCATGACGCGTTCGACGCCCGCGCGGTTGTACCAGCTTCGGTCGAGCAGGACCACTTCCCCTGCGGCTGGAAGATGCTCGACGTAGCGCTGGAAATACCACTGGCTGCGCTCGCGCTCAGTGGGCTGCGGCAGCGCGACGATGCGTGCCACCCGGGGATTGAGGAGCTCGGTGACGCGCTTGATCGTGCTGCCCTTGCCCGCCGCATCACGCCCCTCGAACACCACGACGAGCCGTGCGCCTTCGGCCCGAACCCATTCCTGGAGCTTGACGAGCTCGGTCTGGAGCCGGTACAGCTCGCGCTCGTACATCGGTCGTGGCAACTTTCCGGGCCCGCCCGAGTCTTTTTCGTCCGACATGGGATGACGTTACGGAGGAGACCGTGGTCGAAGTCAAGTGTCAGGGCCGTTCACTGCCTGGGGCGTGAGGTACTGATACGCGGGTCCCACGGCCCTCGCCCCGCCGGGTTCCGCATGCGCCACCGGAGGATCTGGGGTACTTATCGTCAAGGGAAACCGTGCCCGGGGCGTCTGCGTAGGTGCTCAGCCCGTCGATCCCCTGCCGTCGTACTCCATGCCCTGGACCGGGGCACAGGGGTCACAGCAGTGCGGAAGAGCGGCTCCCACACCCTCGTTCCGGCTTCTTACGAGACGGAGGCAGTCGTCATGGAGCCATGCGTCACCGTTGGCCTCGACGGGTCACCCGAGAGCCTGGCCGCTGCTCGTTGGGCCGCCGACGAAGCCGAGCGGCGCAAGCTCACGCTGCGCCTGCTGCACGCGTGGCCTCTGCTGGTGCCGGAACCGACCCGCATTCCCGCCGAGATGGATCAGAATTACTGGGCGAGGCGGATCGTGCGCAACACGCGGACGGAGCTCCAGGCACACCACCCGGGCCTCCCCGTCGTCGGCAGCCTGGTCGCCGACGATGCCGAGCACGCGCTTCTGCGAGCGGCATCGGAGTCCGAGATGATCGTGCTCGGTTCGCGGGGGCTGACGCCCGTCGAGAGTTATTTCCTCGGCGACATCAGCATGCCCGTCGTGGCACACGCCGAGCGGCCGGTGGTCCTCGTGAGAGCCGGTACGGGCGAGGACGGCCCACGGACCACTCGAACTGGGACAGGCGGCGTGGTGGTGGCGCTCAAACTGCACGGGCCCTGCGACGACCTGCTCCAATTCGCTTTCGAGACCGCTGCTGCGCGAGGCGTGCCTCTTCGGGTTGCCCACGGCCGGAGCCTGCCGGTGGACGCATACGTGCCCTGGGGCGTGGACCATGACGTGGCGGAAGGAATCGTTCAGGACGCAAACAAGCTCCTCAGCCAGGCCCTCCACCCCTGGCGTGACAGGTTCCCGCAGGTGGACGTCACCGACAGCACGGCACTTGTGAGCCCCGCCAAGGCTGTTGTACGGGCCGCCGAGGGTGCCGATCTGCTGGTCGTCGGCCGACGCCGGCACCGCCGACCCCTGGCACCACACCTCGGCCCCGTGGCGCAGGCCGCCGTTCATCACGCGCGCTGTCCGGTCGCCGTCGTCCCCCACGACTGACGCGAGGAACCACGCAGGCCGACGCGTTGACACATCGGGCCGGCCACGTGTGGGAGACGTCGATGTATCGCTCTCTCCCACGTGCCGATGCACGTGAGGCCACACCTTGATCGCCCTGTCGTCAGCGACCGCCCCCGTGCAGATCGGTACGGGCCGTTCAGCCCCCCGGCAGGGCCCGTATTTCCTCTCCTCAACGGCGCCGCGCCGCGCCACCCTTGAACTGTCGGCGGTCGGTCCGACCGAAAGAAGGCGATCGGCATGATGTGGTACGACGGCCGCTGGGGCTGGGGTGGATGGCTCTTCATGGCCGTGATCATGGTTGTCTTCTGGTCGCTGCTGATCGTCGGGGTCGTCGCCCTCATCCACTACCTCACCCGCACCCGCCGCAGCGACCAGCCCGGTCCGCGCCCCGGTGAGGCAGCATGGGGAAGTCGACAAGCCGAAGACCTGCTCGCAGAACGGTTCGCCCGCGGGGAAATCGACGAGGACGAGTACAAACGCCGCCTCACGGTGCTGCGTGAACAGCGGTGAACAGCGCCGCCGCACGGGTGCCACGGGCAGCACCGGACTGAGGGCCGCGGTGGAGGCCAGCGGCAGGCGGGCGACGGCGTAGCCCCGGATCACGGCGCCGAGAGCGGACGGCAGAAGGCCGAGGAAGGCGGCGGAGAGCAGGGCGTCGGCGGGTGCGTGGGCGGTCGCTCGAATGGTCGTGGGCAGCAGCGGAAGGGCGAAGACGGTGCCGGTGACCATGGCGTAGGTGGCGACTCCGTCGAAAAGAGCGTCGGCGTCGGGGCAGCGCCGGGGTGTGACCGAGCCGGAGCGGGGCCTGGAGCGTCAGCCCGGTCACAGCGCATCCTGTGGGTGCATACGCCATACCTGCGTACGCGGCCGAGCGGGAGGTACGAGCAGTCATGGTGGAAGCCGACCCGGGGCTTTTCGGTCCTGAATCCGTCACCTGGCAGTTGCACGGCGACCCGATGATGTGGATCGCCGGGGTGCGTGCCCTCTACCTCCAGGCGCTGCACCCGCGCGCCGTCCGCGGCGTCATGCAGAACTCCGATTTCCGCAAGGACGCCTGGGGGCGGCTGATGCGCACCGCCGGCTTCGTCGGCACCCTCACCTACGGCACCACCGAAGCCGCCGAGAAGGCGGGCGCCCGCGTCCGGCGGATCCACCGGCTGCTCAAGGCCACCGACCCGGCGACCGGCGAGACGTACGGCGTCGACGAACCAGAGCTGCTGCTCTGGGTGCACTGCGCCGAGGTCGACTCCTACCTCCAGGTGCAGCTGCGCTCCGGCCAGAGGATCAGCGCCGCCCAGGCCGACCGTTACATCGACGAACACCGAACCAGCGCCCGCCTGGTGGGCCTCGATCCCGACGGCGTACCCGCGACCACCGACCAGCTCGCCGCCTACTTCGACCGGGTGCGCCCCGAGCTCGCCGCAGGAGCCGAGGCGTTCGATGTCGACTCCTTCCTCCGCCGCCCACCCGTCCCCGCGCTGTTGGTACCGGCGCGCGAACTCCTCTGGCGGCGTGTCGCAGCACTCGCCTACCAGTCACTGCCCTCTTACGCCCATGAGCTCTACGGCAGGGCCGCGCCGCCCCCGCACACCGTCGACCGGCGGCTGCGCGCCACCGGCACGGCCCTGCGCTGCATCCCCTCACGGCTGCGCTGGCAACTCCCGCCCCGCCACATTGTGAAGGCGATGGAACGACTCGGTCCCGGCAGCCGCCCCACCCCCTCCAAACTCCGTAGCCGGACAGCCATACTGGACGGGCCGGGGAGGGCGCAGCAGTAGGCGAGGCGACGGGGGCGACAGCACGCGATGGCGGACACCAGGCTGATCCAGAGCCGGTACCGGCTGCTCGATCTGATCGGGCGCGGAGGCATGGGCGAGGTGTGGCGCGCCCGCGACGAGTCGCTGGGCCGCCACGTGGCCGTCAAATGCCTCAAACCTGTGGGGCCCCAGCACGACCAGTCGTTCACCCGGATCCTGCGCGAACGGTTCCGCCGAGAGGCACGGGTGGCCGCCGCCCTCCAGCACCGCGGTGTCACCGTCGTCCATGACTTCGGCGAGTACGAAGGCGTCCTCTACCTGGTGATGGAGCTCCTCGACGGCCGCAACCTCAGCCAGATCCTGGAGGACAACAAGCAGCATCCGCTGCCGGTCCCGGACATCGTCGACATCGCCGAGCAGGTCGCCGACGCCCTCGGCTACACCCACCAGCAGGGCATCGTCCACCGCGACCTCAAGCCCGCCAACATCATGCGGCTGGCCGACGGCACGGTGAAGATCTGCGACTTCGGCATCGCCCGGCTCGGCCACGACATCGGCTTCACCTCCCGCCTGACCGGTACGGGCATCGCCATGGGCACCCCGCACTACATGTCGCCCGAGCAGATCAGCGGCGGCCAGGTCGACCACCGCAGCGACCTCTACTCGCTGGGCTGCGTCCTCTACGAGATCGCCACAGGGGTTCCACCGTTCGACCTCGACGACGCCTGGGCCGTCCTCGTCGGACACCGCGACACCCAGCCGGAACCCCTCCGTAGCCACCGTGCCGAACTCCCCGGCTTCTTCGACCGCGTCGTCCTGGAGCTGCTGGCGAAGACCCCGGAGGAGCGGCCCGCCGACGCGGGCGACCTGCGGCAGCGGATCGCCGTCGGACGCACCGGTGAACAGCAGCATCTTCCGTCGTCCGGACTCCCACGGCCGACGGGGCGCGTCCGGCTCGCCCCGCCGGTCCCCGTCGTACGTCCGGGACAGCAGCCGCCCGACGGCGAACCCCGGCTGCCGTCCTGGACCCGGGGCATGACCATCGGACACAAGGCGTCCGGCGCCATGCAGCTCGGTCTCGCCCCGCCCGACCACTCCGCGGGCCTGACCGGCGAGTGGACCACCGGCACCGACCTGAGGGCCCTGACCGGCGGGCTGCTGCCCGCCCGGCCCGAGCGGCCCACCCCCTCCCCGGAGCTGCTCTCCACCCTCGCCAACCGGCACAGCGCGGGCCTCAACCTGGGACGGCTCGGTCACTGGGAGGAGGCCGGTGAGGTGCACCGCGCGGTCGCCGCCGAACGCGAGCACGCCCTCGGCCCCGAGCACCCCGACACCCTCTCCAGCCGGTACGAGGTGGGGTTCACCCTCAGCCGCACGGGGCGCGCCGCCGACGCGCTGCGCGAATTCGGGCGGGTCGCCGAGGGCCGCGAACGCGTTCTCGGCCCCGACCACCCGGAGACCCTCGCCGCCCGGCAGGAAATGGCATACGTCCTCGGCCGGCTCGGCCGCCACTTCGAGGCCCACCAGGTGTACGCCGCGGTGCTCGTCTCCCGGGAACGGACGATGGGCCCCGACCATCCCGATACCCTCCGCTGCCGCCACAACCTCGCGTTCAACCTCAGCAGGCTCGGGCGCCTGGAGGACTCGTACCGGATAACCCGCGACGTGGCGCACGCCCGTGCCCGGTTGCTCGGCGCGAGCCACCCCGACACCCTGGTCACCCTCTATGAAGTCGCATACACCCTGGGCCGACTGGGGCGCTGGACGGACGCCCTGCAGACCTATCGGGAAGTCACTGAGGGCCGCGCGCGAACCCTTGGCGCCGACCACCCCGACACGCTTTCGGCCCGCTACGAGGTCGGCATCAGTCTCGGCAGACTCGGCCGCAGCGCGGAGGCCCTGGAGCTCTACCGTGCGCTCGTCGCCGACCGGACCCGGGTGAACGGCCCCGCCGACCCCGAGACGCTCCGGGCCCGCCACGGCCTCGGCGTCAACCTGGGGCGGCTGGCCCGCTGGGAGGAAGCCCTCACCGAAGCACGCGACGTGTGCGCGATCCGGGAACGGGTCCTGGGCCCCGACCATCCCGACACCCTCATCAGCCGCCGCGAGGTCGCCGTCGGCCTCGGCTGGCTGGGCCGCTGGGCCGAAGCCCTCACCGTCTACCGGACGGTTGCGGAGGCTCGCGAACGCGTCCTCGGAGCCGACCACCCCGACGCGCTCGCCAGCCGCAACGACCAGGCGCACTGCCTCGAACAGCTCGGCCGGGGCGCCGAGGCGGTCGAGCTGTACCGCAGGGTCGCGGCGCTGCGTCAGCAGCGGGGCATGCCCCCGCACTGACCGGGGAAACCTGGGCCACCGCCTCTGGTCGACGGCGATCATCCTGTGTTACCAAGGGCCATGCCCGCACCTGACACCTATGACGCAGTGATCGTGGGCGGCGGCCACAACGGTCTGGTCGCCGCCGCCTACCTCGCCCGCGCCGGACAGTCCGTCCTGGTCCTCGAACGCCTGGGCGCCACCGGGGGAGCGGCCGTCTCGACCCGTCCCTTCGACGGGCTCGATGCACGGCTGTCGCGCTACTCCTATCTCGTGTCCCTGCTGCCACAGAAGATCGTCCGCGATCTCGGGCTGGACTTCGCCGTACGGAAGCGGACCGTTTCCTCGTACACCCCGACCGTCCGTGGCGGGCGAGCCACCGGACTGCTCGTCGGCGGCGACCGCACCCGGGAGTCCTTCGCCGCCCTCACCGGTGGGGAGCGTGAGTACGAGGCCTGGCAGCGCTTCTACGGCATGACACAGCGGGTCGCCGAGAGGGTCTTCCCGACCCTCACCGAACCGCTGCCCACCCGGGACGCGCTCCGCGACCGGATCGGGGACGCGGACGCCTGGCGCATGCTCTTCGAGGAGCCGATCGGCGCGGCCGTCGAGGAGAACTTCACCGACGATCTCGTGCGCGGCGTCGTGCTCACCGACGCGCTGATCGGTACCTTCGCCGACGCGCACGACCCGTCGCTGCTCCAGAACCGCTGCTTCCTCTACCACGTGATCGGCGGCGGAACGGGCGACTGGGACGTCCCCGTCGGCGGCATGGGCGCGCTCACCGACGCCCTCGCGCAGGCTGCCCGGACGGCGGGGGCCGAGATCCGGGTCCACCACCAGGCGACCCGGATCGAGACCGACGGGACACGGGCCGAAGTCACTGTCCGCTCACCCGAGGGCGAGCGGACGGTCGCCGCCCGCCGGGTCCTCGTGAACGCCTCGCCGCAGGCCCTGGCCGCACTTCTCGGCGACGAACCGCCGGCTCCTGCCGAGGGCGCCCAGCTGAAGGTGAACATGCTGCTGCGTCGGCTGCCCCGGCTGCGCGACCGCTCCGTCGACCCTCGCCAGGCGTTCGCCGGAACGTTCCACATCGCGGAGGGGTACGGCCAGTTGGCCGACGCCTACCGGGACGCGGCTGCGGGCCGCTTGCCCACGGCCCCGCCGTCGGAGATCTACTGCCACTCGCTGACCGACCCGTCGATCCTCGGCCCCGACCTCGCCGCCCGCGGCTACCAGACCCTCACCCTCTTCGGTCTGCACACGCCCGCCCGGCTCTTCGCCGCGGACAACGAGGCGACGCGCGCCGCCCTCCTCGAGGCCACAATCGCCGAACTCGACGCGCATCTCGACGAGCCGATCGCCGACTGTCTGGCCGTCGACGGGAACGGCGCACCGTGCATCGAGGCGAAGACCCCGCTCGACCTCGAACGGGATCTGCGGCTGCCCGGCGGCCATATCTTCCACCGGGACCTCGCCTTCCCGTACGCCACGGAGTCCACCGGCCGGTGGGGCGTCGAGACGGCGCACGCCAACGTCCTGCTGTGCGGGGCGGGCGCGGTGCGCGGCGGCGGGGTCAGCGGGGTCCCCGGCCACAACGCCGCGATGGCGGCGCTGGGCCGGTGACCGAGTGCGCTCCAGGTCGGCCAGGAGTACGGGATGCCCAGGCCGCCGTGGTCGCCGATGTACTGCACCACGGCGCGGTCGAGATCCAGCAACTGAAGGCCCGGATCAGGGCCGGTCGGCGGCGTGCTCCTTCAGAAAGGCGCCTGCGTGTGCGGCGGCCTCTGCCTTCGTGGCGTAGTAAGAGGCGCTGTCGGCTTCAGCGAGTGTTCCGTCTGCGCCCTGCCCAGTAAAGCGCCAGCGCCCCGATGACGGGTGCTGCGTCAATTCAGCAGTGCCACCGCACAGTTCGATGATGCTCTCCTCCGCTTCCGCAGCCGCCGACCTGTTGATGGCGTCGGGCCACTTCTTGCGGGCACCCTGCCGGGTGATGCCCCAAGCGGCGCCCATCTGCTCGTAGCTCGCTCCGTAGGCGCCGGCGGTCTTTGCCGCGACTGCCGTCAACCGCTTGACCTCCGCGTCCACCACCTTCCAGGTGGTGAGGATCGACAGGGTCACCTCGATGGGGTCCGCATTCCACATGCGGTCCTCGGACAGTCCCGTCGCTCGGGCGCGCATGGCTGAGGCGAGAGGGTTGAGGGCCTCGAGGAGGGCCTTGTCGAGGGCTGCCACTTCTGCGGAGGTGATCTCAGGCGACATCATGTGGACAACCTTAGTTACCGAATGGGATCGCGGCAACTAAAGTTGTCAATCATTCAAGCCGTCGCCACAGCCGTGTGCTGCCGAGGTCCTCTTCGACGGCCCCGAGGGGCGGGCCCTCCCTCCGGTGCCGGTTGGAAATGCGGACGGACCGGGCACCGCCTACGGATGCGCCGGTCTGTGGGCCATGACGAACGCCTGGGGGCCTGCGTCGTTCCAGCCCGCCTCGCGCACGAGCCTGGCGTCCACGGGATCGCAGCCCGGAGACGGCCGCACGCCCGAAAGAAAATGTGTTGCTCCTCCTCCCGCACGGCCCCACCATCTGCTCATGAACTCGATCACCGCCGCCCTGCCGACGACCCCTGCCACTCGACCGGTGCGGGTCCAGCAGCAGTCCGGCCGACCACGGAGGCCGATTCTCCTTCCCGCGTGAGCGCCGCCCTGGTCGCGGGACTGCTGGCCGGCTTCGGCATTGCCATGCCGGTCGGAGCGGTCGCGACCTATCTGGTGGCTCTCACCGCCCGGACCTCCCTCGGAACCGGCGTCGCCGCCGCGCTCGGAGTCGCGACGGCCGACGGCCTCTACGCGCTGATCGCGGTCGTCGGAGGCTCCTCACTCACCCGTGTCATCGAGCCGGTCGCCCTGCCGTTGCGCTGGGCCTCGGCCCTGGTGCTCGTCGTCCTGGCGCTACGGAGCGCCACTACGGCGATCGGGCAGTACCGCAAGCGGCATTCGGTGTCCGGGTCCGACCGGCCCCCGCTCAGCCCCGCGCGCGCCTATCTGGGACTGACGGGGATGACCCTGCTGAACCCCACCACCGTCGTCTACTTCACGGCGTTGGTGCTGGGCAGCCGGGCGACCGCCGCCGCCCCGGACCGACTGGAACAGTCCGTGTTCGTCCTCGCGGCGTTCGCCGCGTCAGCCGGCTGGCAGTTGCTGCTGGCCGGCGGGGGAGCGCTGCTCGGTCGCTTACTGACCGGCGGCCGGGGGCGGCTCGTCACCGCCCTGGCATCCTCCGTGCTGATCACAGCGCTCGCCGTCCATCTGCTCGTACCGGCGTCCTGACGCGCGACCAACCCGTCGAACCAGCGGCGGCCGGCCGGTCCGAACCGGCCGGCCGCCGCTCTCAGTCCGCGGACATCGTCCACCCGTTCGCCTCGATGCGCCCGGCGTCGCCCGACCTGCCGTCGTCGAAGACGGTCCGGCCGTCGTCCTCGACCCGGATGCCGTCCACGTACGCCCCGCGCCCGACGTACAGCCGATCGGTGGTGTACCGCCACCGCAGCCGCACCTCCTTGCCCTGCCAGGCGGCCAGGTCCGCGTCGAGACTGTGCCAGACCCGGCCCGACCAGCCGGAGACGGAACCTCCCGGATGCGGTTCCGGCTCCGCCCGGTGGGATTCGGACGCCGTCGGTACGGTGGTGAAGGGCACCGGCTGCCAGGTCGTCCCGGCGTCCGACGAGGCCTCCAGGAAGAGGAAGTCGGAGCCCGGCTCGGTGTCCCACCACACCGCGCAGCTCAGCGCGGCACGCGAGGACGCCGGACGCAGAGTGGGCAGCGCGAGCGTGGCGGAGGCGGCACTCGCCATGCCCGAGAACCAGGCGGTACGGCCCCGGGCGGGGCGCACCGCCACCGCCCGCGCCATCTGGTTCGCGGTGGCGACCCGAGGTGCGCTTCCGGAGCGCCATGTGCGCACCGGATGAACGGAGTTGCCGAGCACGATCAGGAACGAGTCGGTCGTCGGGTCGAGGACCAGGCTCGTCCCGGTGAAGCCGGTATGGCCCGCTGTGCTCGGGGTGGCCATCGCCCCCACGTACCAGTGCTGGTAGAGCTCGAAGCCGAGCCCGTGGGAATCTCCGGGGAACGCGGTGTTGAAGTCGGTGAACAGGAGATCCACCGACTCCTCGGAGAGGATCCTCGCGCCTCCGTAGACGCCGCCGTTGAGCAGCGTACGGGCGAGGACCGCGAGGTCCCAGGCGCAGGAGAACACTCCGGCGTGGCCCGCCACCCCGTCCAGGCTGTACGCGTTCTCGTCGTGCACCTCGCCCCAGACCAGCCCGCGGTCCAGGCCGGACCAGGGCAGCCGGGCGTCCTCGGTGGCCGCGATCTTCGGCTTCCAGGCGGCGGGCGGGTTGTAACGAGTGCGGTGCATTCCGAGCGGCGCGGTGATCTCCTCGCGGAGCAGCACATCCTGGGTGCGTCCGGTGATCTTCTCCAGGACCAGCTGCAGCGAGATGAGATTGAGGTCGGAGTAGAGATACGCCGTACCAGGCGGGTTGGCCGGTACCTCGTTCCACAGCAGCCGGAGCTTCCCCTCCCGGGTCGGCTCCTTGTAGAGCGGGATCCAGGCACGGAATCCCGAGGTGTGCGTGAGCAGCTGACGGATCGTTACGTCCTGCTTGCCGCCTCCCGCGAAGTCGGGCAGATACGAGGCGACCTTCGCCTCCAGTTCCAGTGCCCCGCGCTCGATCTGCTGCACGGCCAGGATCGAAGTGAACAGCTTCGACACCGACGCCAGGTCGAAGACGGTGCCCTCGGCCATCGCGATCTGCTGGTCCGCCGGGAACTCCACCCCGGTGTCGGTCTTTTCGTCGTAGGCCGCGTATCGCACCGCCTTGCCGATCGGCCGGTGCAGCGCCACCGTGCCACCGCGCCCGGCGAGCAGCACCGCGCCCGCGTACCACGGGTGTTTGGGGGATGCGGAGAGGAACCGTTCCGCCTCTGCGACCAGTTGGTCCAGCGGTCCCTGCAACAGTCCGGCGCGGGCGGCGGAACCGCGCCGCAGTGTCGGCCGCTCGTCGCCGGCCGCATCCCAGGCGTCCACGGCGCTTGCTCCCGACGTCCCCGACGTTCCCGCCCCCGATTCCATGGCCGATGCCGTCTCCGCGAAGGGAATCGGTGCCAGGGCGAGTGCTCCGCCCAGTGCGAGCATCCCACCGCTCAGCCTGCGTCGGCTGATCCCTCTGCCGGTTGCGTCCTCGGTCATCCGGAACCCCTTCCTACCGGTTGAAAGTTAGAGGGCGCGCGGATAGGTGGGGCGGCGTCGCGTGCCGATGGGCGGCGCCTGGCGGCGTTGTCGTCGGTCGACGACGCTCCGCGTCGCCTCCCTCCTCCGCCTTGCCAGGCTTGCCCCTCGCCCCGCTCCTTCCTCCACCCCACCTATGCGCGCGACCTCTAACTTTCGTCATCCAGCCCTACGATGAAACTTCCCGCCGCCGCAGAGATTACTGTCACCCCTGCCGTCCCGGAGGCCCTCCGGCGCCACAAAGAATCTGACACTGCATCAGAAAATCTCTTCCTATCGATGTCCGACTGCGGCATCCTGCCGCCCATGGAGACGGAGCTGAGCAAGAAACTGGGAGTGGAGCACGCCATCTTCGGCTTCACGCCCTTCCCGGCGGTGGCCGCGGCGATCACCCGGGCCGGCGGATTCGGCGTACTCGGCGCGGTCCGCTACACGGCCCCCGACGACCTGTCACGTGACCTCGACTGGATGCAGGAGCACACCGACGGCAAGCCGTACGGCCTCGACGTCGTCATGCCCGCGAAGAAGGTGGAAGGGGTGACGGAGGCCGATGTGGAGGCGATGATCCCGGCCGGACACCGCCAGTTCGTCCGGGACACCCTCGCCAAGTACGGCGTCCCCGAACTCGCCGAGGGCGAGGCATCCGGCTGGCGCATCACCGGGTGGATGGAGGAGGTCGCCCGCAACCAGCTCGACGTCGCCTTCGACTACCCCATCAGGCTCCTCGCCAACGCCCTCGGCTCGCCCCCCGCGGACGTCGTGCAATGTGCCCACGACCGGAACGTCCTCGTGGCCGCCCTCGCCGGAAGCGCCAAACACGCCCGGCATCACGCCGACGCGGGCATCGACATCGTCGTCGCCCAGGGGTACGAAGCGGGCGGTCACACCGGAGAGATCGCCTCCATGGTCCTCGTCCCCGACGTAGTCGACGCCGTGGGACCCCTCCCCGTCCTCGCCGCCGGAGGCATCGGCAGCGGACAGCAGATCGCCGCCGGACTCGCCCTCGGCGCCCAGGGCGTCTGGCTCGGCTCGCTCTGGCTGACCACCGGGGAGGCCGACCTCCACTCCCGCGCACTGACCCGCAAGCTCCTTGCCGCGGGCTCCGGCGACACCGTCCGCTCACGTGCCCTCACCGGCAAACCCGCACGCCAGCTCCGTACCGAATGGACCGACGCCTGGGACGACCCGTCCGGCCCCGGCCCCCTGCCCATGCCGCTCCAGGGACTGCTGGTCGCCGATGCCGTCTCCCGTATCCAGAAGTACGAGACCGGCCCACTGCTGGGCACCCCCGTCGGCCAGATCGTCGGAAGGATGAACACCGAACGCAGCGTGCAGGCCGTCTTCGACGACCTGACCCGCGGCTTCGAACGCGCCGTGGACCGGATCAACCGCATCGCGGGACGGAGCGCCGCATGAACCAGCCGCCCAACGGCTTCTGGGCCCAGGCCACCGCCGACCCCGACCGTACGATCCTGGTCGCCCCCGACGGCGAGACCTGGACCGCGGGCCGACTGCACGCCGCGGCCAACCGCCTGGTCCACGGGCTGCGCGCGGCCGGGCTCCGGCAGGGCGACGCGTTCGCCGTGGTCCTCCCCAACGGCGTCGAATTCTTCACCGCGTACCTCGCCGCCTCCCAGGCCGGGTTCTATCTCGTCCCCGTCAACCACCACCTCGTCGGCCCCGAGATCGCCTGGATCGTCTCCGATTCCGGCGCCAAGGCGCTGATCGCGCACGAGCGGTTTACCGACGCGGCGACCTCCGCCGCCGACGAGGCGGAACTGCCCATGAGCCACCGCTACGCCGTCGGCGCGGTCGACGGCTTCCGCCCGTACGCGGAACTGCTCGCGGAACAGTCCGACGCACCGCCCGAGGACCGCAGCCTCGGCTGGGTGATGAATTACACCTCGGGCACCACAGGACGCCCGCGCGGCATTCGCCGCCCGCTCCCCGGCAAGCTCCCCGAGGAGGGCCATCTCGGCGGGTTCCTCGGCATCTTCGGCATCAAGCCGTTCGACGACAACGTCCATCTGGTCTGCTCGCCGCTCTACCACACCGCCGTGCTCCAGTTCGCGGGCGCCGCCCTCCACATCGGGCACCGCCTCGTCCTGATGGACAAGTGGGCGCCGCAGGAGATGCTGCGGGTCATCGACGCGCACCGCTGCACCCACACGCACATGGTCCCCACCCAGTTCCACCGCCTCCTCGCCCTGCCCGACGAGGTGAAGGAGCGGTACGACGTCACATCGATGCGGCATGCCATCCATGGCGCGGCTCCCTGCCCCGACCACGTCAAACGCGCCATGATCGACTGGTGGGGCCGGTGCGTCGAGGAGTACTACGCGGCCAGCGAGGGCGGCGGCGCGTTCGCCACCGCCGAGGACTGGCTGAAGAAGCCCGGCACGGTCGGGAAGGCCTGGCCGATCAGTGAACTCGCCGTCTTCGACGACGACGGCAACCGCCTCCCGCCCGGCGAGTTCGGCACCGTCTACATGAAGATGAGCACCGGCGGCTTCAGCTACCACAAGGACCGGACCAAGACGGAGAGGAACCGCATCGGGGACTTCTTCACCGTCGGCGATCTGGGCGTCCTCGACGAGGACGGCTATCTCTTCCTCCGCGACCGCAAGATCGACATGATCATCTCGGGAGGAGTGAACATCTACCCCGCCGAGATCGAGGCCGCGCTCCTCAGCCACCCCGCGGTCGCCGATGCCGCCGTCTTCGGCATCCCGCACGCCGACTGGGGCGAGGAGGTCAAGGCGGTCGTCGAACCGGCCGAAGGACACCCCCCGGGCGATGGGCTGGCCGCCGAGATCCTCACCCACTGCGCCGAGCGGCTGGCCGGATACAAACACCCCAAGAGTGTCGACTTCATCGACACGATGCCGCGTGACCCCAACGGCAAGCTGTACAAGCGGCGACTGCGCGACCCGTACTGGGAGGGGCACCACAGGGGCCTCTGAACGTCGGCGGCCCCGCACCGTCCGCCGAGCGCACCCCGGCCACCTCTGGCAGCGTGTGGCTCATGAACACGAGCGCGACGGTCCGGTCCCTGGCTACCCAGTGGACCGTGGTGGTGCCGATCGTCGCGGCGCTTGCGCTGGTGTTCAGCTGGGGGCGGGTGCTGCCGGCCTTCGCCGTCGGCGTCGTCGCGCTCTGCCTCGCGGGCGCCGTGCTCGCCGCCGTCCACCATGCCGAGGTGATCGCCCACCGGGTCGGCGAACCGTTCGG
Organism: Streptomyces sp. NPDC051020; assembly: GCF_040683105.1. Lineage (NCBI taxonomy): Bacteria > Bacillati > Actinomycetota > Actinomycetes > Kitasatosporales > Streptomycetaceae > Streptomyces > Streptomyces sp. NPDC051020. The sequence continues at coordinate 25,774 of NZ_JBFBCG010000078.1, forward strand.
CTCGCTCGTCCTTGCCGTCGCCGTGACCATCATCGAGGTGGCCCTGATCGTCACCCTGATGGTGGACGGCGGCCCCAAGACGTCCGCGCTCGCCCGCGACACCGTCTTCGCCGCCGTGATGATCACCTGCAACGGCATCGTCGGACTGTCCCTGCTGGTGGGCGCGGTCCGTTCCCGCGTCGCCGTCTTCAACGCCGAGGGTTCCGGCGCCGCCCTCGCCACCGTCGCGACCCTCGCCACCCTCAGTCTGGTGCTGCCGACCTTCACCATCGGCAGACCGGGCCCCGAGTTCTCCACCGCACAGCTCACCTTCGCCGCCGTCGCGTCCCTCCTCCTGTACGGGCTGTTCGTCGCCGTACAGACCGTCCGGCATCGCGACTACTTCCTGCCGCTCACCCAGGACGGCCGGCTCAAGGACGAAGAGCAGCACGCGGCGCTGCCCGGCCGGGGCGCCACCGCGCTCAGCGTCGCCATGCTGCTGATCGCGCTCGTCGCCGTCGTCGGCGACGCCAAATCCGTATCGCCGACGATCGAGTCCGGCGTGGCGGCCGCCGGGCTGCCGCAGGCGGTCGTCGGTGTCGTCATCGCCCTTCTGGTGCTGCTGCCCGAGACCCTCGCCGCGGTCCGGGCCGCCCACCGCGAACGCGTGCAGACCAGCCTCAACCTCGCCCTCGGGTCGGCCATGGCCAGCATCGGGCTGACCATCCCGGCCATCGCCCTGGCCTCCATCTGGCTGCCCGGACCGCTCCAGCTCGGCCTCGGCGCCACCCATATGGTGCTGCTCGCGCTGACCGTGGTGGTCGGCACGCTGACCGTCGTACCGGGACGGGCCACGTTGCTCCAGGGCGGCGTCCACCTGGCGATCTTCGCCGCGTTCGTCGTCCTTGCGATCAGCCCCTGACCGCACGCAACGACCGGCCCCTGACTGTGCACTTCCTGCCCTCCTACTCACCCAAACTGAACCCTGACGACCTGGTCAACGCCGACCTGAAACGCAGGCTGCGCCACTCCCACCTATCCAGTAACCAGGCCGAACTTGCCGCCGAGACCCGCTGAGCATGCCCGTCGATGCATATAGATTCCCGTCTACGGAAGAAAAGCCCAGACAAGAGCAGCGGCAAAAGGCACAATAAGGAGATCGAACCACCCGAAGCGGGCTTTCCGGGACGACGTGAGCGCCGGGTCCCCGTTCTTTGATGCAAGAACCGCGTGCCGCAAATCTCGACGCGCCGCATTTGCTCTCTTTCCGTCAAAGATGGACCGTGTCATAGCCCAAGGTAGGACTACTCCAATTCCCTCAATCTTGAAGGCACCGCCTCTACCCTCCCTGCCCAGCAGTCGGACGCTATCCAGACTCGCCCTGTAGGTGAAGAACGGGTTGCAGACCGTGATGCACCCCTTCCCCCATTCGACGTACGGAGTCAGGCCAACGCGAATCAGTGTCCACGTAACTACGCCGGGCACCGCAAGGGCTAGGCACACGTCCCAGAAATTGCGGGGCGCTACTGAATCGAAGAACAGGAAGTAGACGGCGACCGCCAACATGGCCAGGACCATTGCCAGCGAAGCGAAATATACGGCTCTATTTCTGTAGCGCATGGCGCCTCCGAATGTGAGGACAGTCGCGCTGGGATTTTAATCCCGCAGTCACGATTGCGTTCAAAGTTAGCCATCAAGTGCATCTCGAGGTATACGGAACTGACCGTTGACGCAGCCCCTCCGCCCCAGAAGTCAACCAAAGTACACGGGGGTGCCGCGCGGACCGCACGGCACCCCCGTCAGCGGAATCTGCCTAGCAGTAGCGCATTTTCCAACTCATTCCACAGGTCAGCGTGCCTGTCCAGGAGTTGCCTGCGTAGTTCCACGCTGTGCGCCGGTAGGAGAAGCGCTTGGCATGGCTGCTTCGGCCTGCGGCGTGGCGGCCTCCGCGTGAGAATCCGCGGCTGGACTTCCACCATGAGCCCGCCGCGAATCGGCCTGCGCCGACACCGACGGCGGTCCAGGCGGCCGACTTGGCCGTCGACTTCCAGTACTTCTTCGTACGCCATCGGCCCCCGCGGCCGTCCGCCACCGCCGTGGCGGCGAAGACCGCGACACTGGCGACGGCGCAGGTGCCTGCGGAGGCGATGATGCAGGCTGCTGTTGCGCCGTATCCGGCGTAGGTGCGCCAATTCTTGCGGACGTGGCGGGCTGCGACCTTGAAGCCGCGCTTGACCTTCTTCCAGCTCCACCACTTGCCGTCGAGGTCGAAGCGGTTGAGCGGATCGGCGTTGACGTACTCGTAGGCGTTGGCACCGCCGCCGTAAACCGGGTCCACGGACAGGAAGCGGCCGGTAGCGGGGTTGTACAGGCGGACGCCCATGAGGGTGAGGCCGGTGAGGGTCTCACTGGAACGCTGCTTCGCGCCGAGCCAGTTGTAGCGGGTGGCCGCCTGGCCGGTGCGAGGGCTGCCGTACTCGTCACTGTCCAGGGCGACGGGAGCCTTGCTGGTGTCCAGCGGCAGCTGCAGGGCCACGTCCCCGTGGATGGTGCTGAGCTGCAGGATCGTGTCGCCGGTCTTGCTGGTGATGGCGCCAAGGTCGCCGGAGGCCGAGTCGACGTTACGGGTAAGTGCCCCGCTGGCGGTGTCCTCGACGATCCAGCGAGGGTTGTCACCGTCACTGTCGTAGTGGTTGAGCTTGGATCCGGTCTGGGTCCACGTGGTGCCGCTGCCGGTCTCGGTCTTCCAGGAGCGGAAGCGCAGTGCGGCGTCGAGCTGCCACGTCTGACGCTTGCCGTCCGCGGTCTGCTGGTAGGCAAGATCGTTGGCGTAGTATCCGATCGTGCCGTTGCCGGGGACTGCGGTGGTGCGGCCGAATGCATCATAGGCGTAGCCGGTATCGACGATGCGGTCGGCGCTGTCGTAGGTGTGACTGCTGGTGGTGCCTCCTGTAGTGGGGCAGTCGGTGCCCGGTGTGCCGGTCGCCGAGGTGAGGGATTTGCGGTTGGTGCGCTGGTCGAAGGCGTAGCTCCGGCGGGTGCACAGGGTTTCGGTCGTGTCCTCGACCGTGGTGAGACGGCCTGTGGCGTCGTAGCGGTAGGTCTGATCCGACCAGCCCGCGTGGGAGGCGACCTGGCCGTGGATGGACTCGGTCACGGTGTCGGAGTAGACGATCGTGCCGTCGCTGTCCCGGGTGTAGGTGCGGTCCGTGGCCGAGCCGGTGGTGTCCTCGTTCTGCCTGAGGGTGTAGCCGCCGGGCAGTCTCTCCGAGTTGACCGAGCCGTCGGCGTCGTAGGTGGCCTGGAAACTGCCGGCTACGGAGTCAGTCGTCTTCGTCGCCATGCCGCGGGGCTCGATGGCGGTGTCGTAGGTGTACGTGGTGGTGGACGGTACCGAGTCGGAGACCTTGACCGGGCGGCCGAGCAGGTCGTACTCGGTCGTGGTGGTGCCGCCGTCGACGTCCGTATAGGAGATCGGGCGGCCGAGCTTGTCGTACGCCCTGGTGATGGTGCCGCCGGTTGGCGAGCTGGTCTTGACAGTCTTCCCGGTGGCCGGGTCGTACTCGGTGGTCGATTCAGGGACGCTCTGTCCGACGCCGCCCGTGATGGCGACCTTCGTCTGACGTCCCGCGTTGTCGTAGGTGGTTGTGGTGGTGCGGGTGACGCCGTTGGCAGTCTCGATCACCTTGGCCGGGCTGCCCCACCAGTCGTACTCGGTGGTGGTGGTCGGCAGACCGGTTGGGTTGGAGCCGCCTCCGGTGATCGCTCCGCCGGGAGAAATGGAGCAGACCAGGTCGGCCCACTCCGGACGCCCCTGGCAGGTGCCTGTGCCGGTCGCGGACCAGTAGGTGGTGACTCGCGTGGCCGCGTCGGTGCCGCTCGCGCCGGGGAGGAGCTGTTTGATGGTGCGGCCCTGGCCGTCATACTCGGTCTTGGTGGCGATGGCCAGACCGCCGGGGTCCTGGATCGTCTGGGTCGGCAGCCCCTTGGCCCAGTCGTACACGGTCTGGGAGACGCGAGTCTCACCGTGCACCGTGGGATGTTCGCGCACCTGAGCGCCGATCGTGGTCCTTGTGACCTGGTCCTTGACCTTGGCGGTGCCGTCCGTGGGGCGGCCGACGTCGTACTCGTTGACCGTCCAGGTCCGAGCGGTGACTGACGTACCCGCAGGGACCAGGGTGGTGGTGCCCGACTTCAGGTCGGCCGTGAGATCGATGCGGCGCAGCGGGCCGTATTCCTCGAGCTCGCGGGTTCCGGCGTCGTTGTAGACGGAGCGGGTGGCCAGCAGGTCGGCGCGCTCTGCCGAGGTTAGCTGGCCGATGCCCAGGTCTGCTTGGGCGGCCTTGTCGTCGGCGGTGAGGCCGAGGGCCAGGGCCCGGTTGGCGGCCGACAGTTCGTGGACGGTGTTGCCGAAGCGGTCGTACTCGGTGGTGGAGATGTGGCCGCCGGGAGTGACGGAGTTGCTCTCGCGGCCGGAGACGCCCAGATAGTGGACCTCGGCCCGCTTGTAGCTGGTGGCGGTGAGTGAGGTGCCGGAGTGCGATGTGGGTACGGCGTCGGCGGGGAAGACCGCTGTCGCGTCCGTGGGCGCGTCCAGCTGCCCCATGCCGTCACATCGGCAGCGCCCATCTTGTACGGAGCGGTGGTGCCGGTGAGCGGCACGTCGTAGACGATGCTGGTGGCAGCGGTGCCCTCGACCGTGTCGGTGGTGCCCTGCTTCAGGCCGGGGCGGGATGCCTTGAGCAGCATGCCCTCGCCGGCGGTGTCCGCGCTGCCGGCCTTGCCGTAGGTGAAGGTCCAGGGCAGTTCGCCGGGCGGAGTGAACGTCGTGACCCGGCCGGCGCCGTCGTAGGCGTACTCGGACTTCAGCGAGGGGCTGATCTGCGGGTTCCACGCCTGGCGCAGACGGCCGGAGCCGTCGTACAGGTACATCTGCACGGACTTGGAGGTTGCCGTAGTCGCGCCCGGCGCGGTGGACCACAGGCGGATTTCCTTCACCTGGCCGCTGTAGTCGCCGAAGGCGGTGTCGGTTGCGGTTGTGGAGGTGCCGTAGACGAACTCGACCGCCCGGCAGCCCTTGGTCGCCGGGTCTGTGGTACAGGTGGCCGTCGTCGCTGCGGATGTGGCGCCGATGATCCTCTTGGGTCTGGCCAGCTTCTTGTCGTCGACCGTGACCGTTTCGGAGACCACGGTCGTGGTGGAGTTGGACAGGCCGTCCAGCAGCGTGCTGGAAACCTGCCAGGTGGTGGTCGCCGGGTCGGGCTTGGTGAACTCGGTCACCGTGCCCTCGGTGTCGGTGAGCGTGAACGAGGTCGTCACGCTGCCCTTGAGGGTCAGGTCCTCGGAGCCGGGCTCGGCGATCCAGCCGGTCTTCGCGGCGTTCGCAGCGAAGTGGGTCTCCTCGCCTTCGGAGTCGACGACAGCCACGGCCGTGTCGGACACTTTCCTGACGTGGGAGAAATCGGAGTCCGTCATCTCGGCGACGGTGCCGGTGACCCATTCCTTGCCGAAAATTGGTGCCTGGCCCTCCTGCTTGGCGCCCTTGTCCGGAGTCCGCGACGAGATGGTACGAGACACCGACAGATCGAACGCCGACGCATCCGTAGCCGAAAGGGTGTAGTCACCCGTCAGCAAGTTCACCGAACCCGGGCCCACCTCCTCGGCCGCAGCACCCGAAGCCGTTCGGTCCACCACGACAGCCAACGGCTCGGTGCTGCCTGAGGCAGAGTTCGGACCGGTGAAGTCGGCCTTGATCTGAACCGTGCCGTCCGGGTCGACCGTGCTCGTGGCGTTCCAGACCAGCGTGGCGTTCTTGCCACTGCTCATCGGCACCGGCCACGCAGACAGTGGCGTACCGCCGGATGTTACGTCACCTGCAGGGATCTTCACCCACTGATCGGCTTCCGAGCGCCGCCAGGAGAAGGAGACGGAGTTGTATTTGCCCGCGTCGGCTTCCGCTGCCAGCGGCAGCCGGCGTGCGGTGCGCTCGCCTTCGGAGGGCTGGATGAAACCGCCCGGCCCGGCGTGGAAGGTGTAGTCGATGGGCTCGGACTTGTTGTCGGCCTTGTCGACCTGCCGGACCTGGAGGGTGTGGGTGCCGTCCTTCGGCGGGGTGACGCTGATGGCCTTAGCGGCAATACCGTTCAGTTAAGCGCTTCTGGGCTATTGTGTGGGGATGCCGCGTTCTGGTTGGGTGAAGCCGTCTTCTGATGTCCGGTTGTCGGATTTGGTGTCTGTGGGGTTGCTGACGCGGGTGTTTCCCGCGGACGTGGTTGACGCGGTGATCGAGGAGGCGGGGCGTACTGAGCGGCGTCACCGGTCCTTGCCCGCGCGAGTGATGGCGTACTTCTCGATGGGGATGGCGCTGTATTCGGATGGCTCCTACGAGGATGTGTTCGCGCAGCTCACGGATGGGCTGTCGTGGGCGTCGGGGTGGTCGGAGTCGTTCACGCCGCCCTCGAAGTCGGCGATCTTCCAGGCCAGGTCTCGTCTGGGGTTCGAGCCGGTGCGGGATCTCTTCGCGCGGGTCGCGCGTCCGCTGGCGGGGCCGGACACGCCGGGGTCGTGGCTGGCCGGGCGTCGTCTGGTGGCGATCGACGGGACGTGCCTGGACGTGGCAGACACGGCAGCCAACGCAGAATTCTTCGGGCGGCCGCTTCCAGCCGGGGGGAGCAGTCCGCGTTTCCGCAGGCCCGCCTGGTGGCATTGGCGGAATGCGGCACCCATGCCGTCTTCGACGCTGTCACCGGCCCGTGCAGCGTGTCGGAGATCGAGTTGTCCCGGCAGCTCGTCGGTCGGCTGGAGCCGGGCCAGCTGGTCCTGGCCGACCGGGGCTTCTACGGGTTCCGTCTGTGGCAGCAGGCCGCCGCCACGGGCGCGGATCTGCTCTGGCGAGTGAAAAAGAATCTGCGGCCCCGGTATCTGGAAACCCTGGCCGATGGGTCCTG
>NZ_JBFBCG010000079.1:0-32563 GCF_040683105.1 Streptomyces sp. NPDC051020
GTCGTATTCGGACAAGCCGTCGAGTTTCCAGAGCAGCGCCTTGCGGTCCCGCCGCAGTCTCCCGTGCAGGTTGTCTTTCGCGAATTCATCGATCACGCGGCATGAGCCTGCCATGGGCTGCTCGTGGTCTCAAGATCCCGTACGTGGTCCGCAACGACTGGCAGAGCCGAGGCCTGGCCATGCCTGCACGTAGAAAGTGCCCTCCGCCTGGACCGACAGAAACCCTCAGCAAGGTTCATCGCCCCAGGTCGGGAAGGCACTTTTGCGATTCCGCCCCAACAGCCGCCGTACCTAAACGCAACGGTGAGGCCAGTGCCGCATCGGGCAACGTTCGCCCTGTTGTGACGTAACGCGCCGCCAGATCTGGTGCGGGTGGCGCGTGACCACGAGTCTGTCCGCGCAAGGCATGTCCGAGGCGTAGACCGCCGAGGCGACCTTCACACTGCCCGACCGGCGCGAGGTCAAGAAGAGCGCCAAGTCCACCGGCACCGAGGGTGCAGCGTGAAGTCCCGTTCACATGGTGGGAGATGGCGACAGTGCGGTACGGTGACGAAACCATCACGCTCTGTGTGCGTACCCGCACATGGAGCGGCCCCCGGCGGTGCGCCAACACCGACCGAGGGCCTTCATCACCAGTGGAATCAGAGGCCACCGGAAATGCTGCGTCATGCTATCGCCCCGTCTCGGCGCTTCACGAAGGCATCGCACGATGTCGTGCGCCATCCGCGTCTGAGCAGTGACGCGAAGATCCTGCTCCTGTACGTCCAGGGCCTTCCCGAAGAGACCCCCTGCAAGCCACTGAGCGAACTCGCCCGGAAGCTGGGCATCAAGGGCCGCGCGTACCAGAAGGCGAAGGAACAGCTGGTCGCGCACGGGTACGTACACGAGTGGCGAAGCCAGGGCGGTCGAGGCCGCTGGGTCACCGAGCAACTGGTCGCGAACACCCCTCTGACGAACGAGCAGGCAGAACGCCTACGCGGGGCCTCGCCCGCCACCCCGCCACCGAGTACGCAGTTTCCGACGGTCGGCGAACCGGCCGCCCGGACGGTCGGTGGCTATAAACCGATAGAAGACCACAGTGATAAGACCACTCCCCACCCACCCTCCGAAGCCCAGCCGACGACGGACCCGGATCCCGAGCCGGAGGCGGAGCCGGCTGATTCCCTCCAACTGGCACGCGCGGAACGGGTCCTGCTCTCGCTGCGCCACACCCGCCGCGAACTGCACCTGGGAATACGCGAGGCCCGCGCACTGGCTGTGGAGGCGGTCAAGTGGCTGGAGCGCGGGCTGAGCGAGTCCGACCTGCGACAGGCACTGCTGGCCGAACGCCCGGAAGACGGCGTGCGCTCAGCGGTCGGCTTCCTGCGCTACCGCCTCATCCAGAAGCTCCCCGCGGATCCGGCCCCGGCCACGCCAGCTCAACTCCCGTCGCCCGCCGCCCTGGTCGTCTGCTCCTCGCCCGGCGAGGAACACGTCTTCCGCCCCCTGGGAGACGAGACGGAATGCGCCCCGTGCCGCCAGGCCGCCGCATGCGCGACCTTCTACGGCGCCCCCGCACCGGAGCCTGATCGCATCCCGTGGCGCGAGCGGTTCGCGAAGATTCAAATGACTCGGTCAAGCCACGGTGGATAGTCGCGAACGAGGGCGCCGGAACTGAGGGCGGTGCGCCGACAGTGCCCGCCGCCACGCAGAGCTCTGACGTCGCGCGACTCCTGAGCGAAGCCGTCGTGCTCGGAGCCGAGGCGCAACACGTGATCGTTCAGGCCCGCCGGCGCCTCGACGTTCGCTGACTGTGGCCGACACGCAGTCCTGTGCCGTCGGGTTTCAGTTCCACCGAACCATTCCTGCGGCGGGCACTGCGGACGATGACGGCCCGGGACTTTCCGCAGCGGACCGCTCTTTCTCCAGGTAGTAAGTGTTGCGGTTGTCGGGGTCGCTGAAGAAGAAATACAGGGCCAGCCCCTTCTTGCCGCGCTCCAGCTCCAGGGTCCAGGTGTACGTGTCCGGGGCGGGCTCCCTGAGGTCAGTTGAGCCGACTGCCCCCTCCTCTGTACCCGTGGCTTCACGCCACGCCGACGAGGTGCGTCGAGTGACGCTGAGGGACACGTGCTGGCCATCGCCCATACCGATGTCGCGGTCGGTCAGCTCCCACGTCCCGGTGCCCGACATCCGCCACTGACTGTCGAAGTCGAAGTCCTGCCCGTCGAGAAGCTTCACGGTGGCGGTTCCGTCTTTCCGCATGGTGACCTCGGTGCCATCGATACACCGCCAAGTCCCGATGATCTCCGCCGACGAGACCCCGGTAACGGCCGGCACCTCCGCGTACTGCCCCGGCACACATCCGGACAGCGAGAGGACGAACAGCATCGAGGCCATGCCGGCCATGACCCCACGACGACTAAGCACACCCATGCCGTACCCCCTGCCGCCGCCACTTGCGGGCGGACGGCTCTCATCCTCGTACTGGGGCAGTGAGGCACGTGATGCGGGGTGGCCTACGCGCGATGGGCGGCGCAGAGCTTGGCACGGCTTGAAGCGTCGGACGCTACGTGATCGGTGGCGAGGTGGATCGGACCCCGACCTACTGGGTGCGCAGGAATGCGACGAAGCCTGCCCACGCGCTGTGACGTACGGCTATGCGGGGCCCACAAGGCCGCTTGGAGTCCCGTACACCAACCGTTGCATGCAGGTCCGCGACCTCGACGCACTCGCCGCCTGCGCCGTTGCTGTAGCTGCTCTTGCGCCACTGCGGGACTGTGGGAGGCAGATTCATCGTGAGTGTTCCTCCATGGCGGAACGGATCAGCGCAGCTGATCTCTGCGGGCTCAGAGCGAGGGCCCTGAGATGGTCGAAAGCTCGGGTGTAGACACTGACATCTGCTGGGAGTTCCAGATAGATCGAGTCGGTGAGACCCTCCCTGTACACCACATCAGGGTCCTCCTGCTCGGGGAAGCCGAGCACGGTGAACGGCCCGGTTGTGGGGTACGCCCCGGCGTCGTACGGCAGTACTTGCACCGTGACGTTCGTCAGCTTCGACATCTTCAGAATACGTTCGAGTTGCGCCGTCATGACCTCTCGACTGCCCATCACATGCATGAGCGCGCTCTGGTGGATCACGGACCAGGAGTCCGGCCCCTCCGCAGCCGTCAGCAGCTGTTGACGACGCATGCGTACATCGACGAGGCGCTGGATTTCCTCGTGGCGGAGGTCGGGTGTGACGCGGCTCATCTCGGTGGCGTACTCCGGCGTCTGCAGCAGGCCGGGGACGAACTCTCCCTGGTAGGTGCGCAGGCTGCAGGCGGCTTGTTCCAAGCCCACGTACACCGAGAACCACGAAGGCACCGCGTCACCGTGGGCGTGCCACCAGCCCTTGGTCTTCGATTCCTTCGCGAGCGACTTCAGCAGGTCGCGTAGCTCGTCGGGTGTCCCGTAGAAGCGGCACAGAGCGTCCACGTCCGAGGGCTGCACCCGACCCTGGCCGGTCTCCAGTCGATTGACCTTGGAGCCGCTCCAGTCGAGTTCCTTGCCGACCTGGTTGCAGGTCAGGCCGCTCTCGTCGCGGAGCTTCTTGAGCTCGATCGCCAGTCGACGGCGACGCGCTGTGGGTGAACCGGACACTTCAACTCCCCTTTTTGTAACGGAGTTTCCATCCCATCGGATCGGGCGGCAGCCGCCAATCACCCGAAGGGGCGAATCTCGCCGTGCACATTGCATGAAGGGATCGGAGCTTGGCATTCTCGAATGCGGGACGACTGTGAGTCACTGTTCTTCACGGTGGGTGAAGTTCGCGGGCTCGCTCCGGTGAAAGGCGTGTGCTCGTGATGAACGGGATCGACGGCTGCATGACGCGAAAGCCCTGGGAGCTGCCCTTCCTGGCGGAGCCTGAAGAGGTCGCCGGGCTGAGACGCGTCATGCGGCTGCACCTTCGGCTGTGGGGGCTGCCGGACGTGATCGAGGCCGCCGAGATCTGCGTGAGCGAGCTCGTGGCGAATGCGATTCGGCATGTAGGCGCGGGAACACCGTGCACGCTCGTGGTCGAGATGCGGGACACGCATCTGCGCATCGGTCTCCGCGACCCTGACACCCGGGCCCTGCCGACGCTCCTTTCGGTCGGCCCGGACGCCGAGAGGGGGCGCGGGATGGCGTTGATGGATGCTGTGTCGGAACGGTGGGGCGTGATCCTGGGGGCGGATTCCAAGCTCGTCTGGTGCGACCTGGCCACCCGACTCGCCTCGTCCGCCGGTCACGTCGACGACCCGAGGGTTGCCAAGGGAGAGGCGTGGCTGACCCTCTATGCGGGAGGCGTGGCGCCGGGCCTCGGGACGGGACGGGTCCCTGTTGCGTTCCAGCAGGAGGCGGCGATCGACCTGATCGCCGACCTCCTCCACTGGCTACGGGCCCACGGATACGACCCGGACGAGGCGCTGGACCGGGCCCAGTCGCACTTCGAGACGGAGCTGAGCCAGACCGGATGACTTCACGGTCACAGCGACAGCGCTTCGCTGAAGAACCCGATCGACGGATCCTCCGGGGTTCCGATCAGCAGGGCGCGGTCGAGGAGACCGTTGTTGTGTTCGCAGCTGGTCTCCGGCAGCATGACGCAGGCGTGGCATGCGGCAAGGTTGATGCCATCGGTTCCGGAGGCCTCAGCTTCGACGCAGAGCGGGTCTGCGGAGCACCAGGAGGACCGGCAGATCGCGGAGCGTATGGTGGCCGCCAGCCGCTCCGGCTCGCCCTGGGCGACAAGGCCACCGAGGCTGCCTGCGGAGTCGCTCGTGGCGGTGTAGACGAGCAGGCCCGCCATTTCCTCGTCGGAGTAGAGGCGTTCGCGGAGGGCCGCGGCCGGATATCCGGCGTCCAAGCTCCACTCGTTGATCAACACGTGGGCCAGGGTGTGCAGCAGCACCATCCGGGGGGTAGCGGGGGAGGGTTGCACCCGGGTGGAGTCGGAGGCCCGCTGCTCCATCACACCCTGGTGGGCGCGGAGGATGCGCTCGGCGCGGTCGGTCACGGCGGCGAGCTTCTCCCAGGCGGCGAGAGGTTTATCGGCCAAGCGGAGAAAGACACCCTCGCCACGCACCTCCATGGCGGGCAACCAGTTCAGCCGTGCCGAGGAGAGCGCGGCCTCGTCGGCCTCGGTGGTCGAGTCGGGGTCGGCGAGGCGGGTGAACGCCTTCAGCGCGCGGACCTCGCGGAGCTTCTTGACCAGCATGGGGCCGGTGACGCCGAGACCGTCGAGGGCGGCCGCGTCGCCGAGCGGCGTCTCGCAGATGAACTGTTCGTTGCGGGAGTGCTCGCGCTCGTCGTTGCCGGCCCGGAGCCGTTCGTACTCCTTGTTGCGCAGGGCGCGGTAGCGGTGGTCGAAGGTGGGGGTCTCGTCGCCGTCGGCGTCCTCCTCCTGTTCGGCGGCGAGGAGTTCCATCACCTCGTCGAGAGGGACGGGGCACTCCCCGCCGAAGGCGAACTTGAGGCACATCTCGATCTCAGCCTGGCTGTTCAAGCTCCGCAACTGGTCCCAGTACGGGGCGAGAGGATCGGCGCGACCATCGCTCCACGGGGGGATGGAGAGCGCCGACTTCAGGACGGGCTGCCAGACGGCGGAGGAACCACGCTGGAGCGTGCGCGGGGTGAGGCCGCAGGACTCGGCCGGGACGGAGGTGCCGAGCCAGGGACGGGTGCCGCGACAGCGCAGGCCGAGATCCTTGAGGGCGCTCCTACGGAAGGAGCCCTCCATCGACACCTCGGGCACGCCGCAGCTGCAGGAGACACGGATCGACCGGAGCGAGGAACTGCGGCCGGAGGAACGCAGTGTGAGCGTGCCGCCGCACTGTCCCGGGGTCGACGTTCCTCGCCCTGCGGCACGATGGATCCAGTGCCAGTAGGGGAACTCGTCGAGGTGTCCGGCCTCGCAGGCGATGACGAAGCGGGAAGGGACCAGGTCCGCCTCGCACGTACCGCAGACGCTCTTGCCGGGCGGTGGGTTGAAGGCGCGGTGGCTGCGCAGCTCGTTGCACTCGGGGCAGGAATGCGTCAGGGGAAAGCGGCGGACACGGATGCCGTCCCTGCTGGAGTCCTCGGAGGCGGGCGGCAGCCGAAAGTGCTCGACGTCCAGGATGCGGGCGAGCCGGCGCTCGTGGATACGCGGCGCCTCGTCCGCGGTCCAGTGCTCGTCGGCGCCGTCCAGTCCGGAGATGACGAAGGACTCATGGTCGACGGCGATCAGTGCCCCGACACCGTACGTGGTGATCGCTTGGGCGCGACGGACCGCGCCGCGCCGCGGCAGGTTGCGGGCCGGGGCGGAGCCGTCCATGCCGGAGCGACGGCGGCGCGCGGGGGGCGGGGTCATCGGGTTGCCTCCAGGAACAGGGCGGACTCGGCGTCGACGTCGCGCAGGCTCCACAGGGTGGGCCAGGCCTCGCGATCCTCGATCTCGTCGTCGTACGACTTCAGGAGAGAAGGGCTGCGTCTGCCCTTCTTCGGTTCGAAGAGCAGACCGTTGTGCACGTCCGCCTCGTCGAGCCACCAGTCGACGAACTCGTCGAAGGCACGGGACACTGCCTCGGTCTCCTCGGGGGTGACAGCGCGGACACGCTCGAGGAGCACCGGCTTGATGTCCTCGCGGATCAGATGCTCGTAGGACTCCACCCGGCCCGCGGCCTCGTTCGGGCGGGCCGCCGGGATCAGGATCCGGGTCAGCGCGACGATCACCGCGTGCAGGCCGCGTTCGCGGGCCCGGGCGGAGAACGGGGTGACGGAGGTGGACTCGACCTCGCGGTAGAGGGCGGAGTGGAAGTGCAGGAAGTTCTCGTAGTGCGAACGGTCCCGGGAGCGGTTCGCGTTGAGCATGACGGCGACCAAGCCGGGGTGGGCGCGGCCGACGCGGCTGGTGGCCTGGATGTACTCGGCGGTGGTCTGTGGCTGACCCATCACGGCCATCAGGCCGAGCCGGTCCACGTCGACACCGACCGCGATCATGTTTGTGGCGAGTAGGACGTCCACGGTGTCCGGGTCCGGCAGCTTCCTCTCGATGCCCTTGAGACGGGCCGGGATGTCGCTGGCGTCGACGCGGCTGGTCAGCTCCGAGTAGTTGGCGGTGGAGCGGACGGTGGTCTCCTCTCGCGCGGCGAGAAGCTCCAGATATGCCACCACGTCGTCGTGGACCTGCAGTTCGGCGGCCGACAGCAGTCGGAGGCTGTTGAAGTAGCCGACCAGGCTCCAGTAGGCATCTCGCACCTCGTCCGAGGCCTTCGCCTGCTTCGTCCGGTGCAGCAGAGTCGCATACGTGCGGATCAGGAGCGTCGACTGGCTGGTGCCGGGGGCGAGGAGGCCCACGTAACGGCGGCTCGCCTTCTCCGCGCGAGGAGTCTCCACAGCGAACCAGGAGTCCCGAGAGTCCAGGCCCGCGGGCGGGAACTGACGGACCTCACGGTCGAAGAGGCTCCGGCCCTGGTGGGCGGCGCGCCGGATGGTCGCCGTCGAAGCGATCACCTTGGGGCGCCCGGCGAGCTCGTCGACGGCGGTCTCGTAGAGGCCGGCGAGTGTGCCCAACGGGCCGGAGATCAGATGGAGTTCGTCCTGGATGATCAGCTCGGGCGGCGGCGTACGGTCGCTCGGGTCGTCACGGTTGAACAGGGCGGCCGTGGCGGGGCGCCACGGCATGGATGCGAACTTGTCGACGGTGGCGATGACCAGCGTCGGTCGCGCGTCGTAGACAGCCTCGTCGATCAGGTGGACGGGCAGTCCGTCGGCGAAGTCGCAGGCCGTGCCAGGGCAGCGGACGTGCATCCGCTTCGCTTCCTCGTCGACCTCGTAGGCGCGGGCGTCCAGGCGCGTGCCGCACCAGGGGCAGGCGTGCAACTGGACCGGGTTCTCGGTGGCGAAGCGCTTGTCGAGGTCCTTGTGGAGCTCGGCCAACCGGCCGGCCGCCTCCTCCAGGGTGTTGGGGGTGGCGGAGCGGCCGACCCACATGCCGAGGGAGAACGGTTCGGTGCCCAGCTCCGACTTGTTGTCGCGCCGCATCCGTTCCATGGCACAGAGCAGGATCGCGGCCCGCTCGAACTGCTGGAGGGTGAGCAGCCGCAGGGTGTACCGCATCAGGACGGTGACCCCGCCGCCGTTCACTCCGAGGCGCGTCCGGCGCAGGAAGGAGGCTAGCGCGATCAGGCCGAGGTACGCCTCGGTCTTGCCACCACCGGTGGGGAACCACAGCAGGTCGGAGACGTCCCGGTCGTGGTGCTCAGGGGAGTCGATGCCGGCCAGGCAGAGCAGGACGAAGGCGATCTGGAACGGGCGCCAGTACGCCTTGGTCAGCTCGAGGGATCCGACGCGGCCGCCTTTCACCCAGGCGCTGCGCGCCCGCTGCTCGGCCATGGCCCGGTTGGCGAGACGGAAGGCGCGCATCAGGTCGGGCTTGGTGCGTAGGAGATCGATGCCCTCGCGGATGCGTTCCAGAGCCTCGCGGCAGGCGCGGATCTGGGTGTCCGCGGCCTTGTCGTATGTCGGAGCGAGGCCTTCGGCCTCGATCTGCTTGCGGTCGATCCAGTGTTCGTAGCCCGCTGCGAGTGCCTTCAGCGCGGCAAGGACCTCGTCATCGGGGCGTTCCGCCAGGCCGATCATGGACAGGGCGGAACTGTCGATCTCCGGGTTGGAGTCAGTGAGGAGCACTTCCACGGTGGGTACGAACTCGCTCCGCACCTCGGGCACGCCGCCGTCCGGCACGGAGTCCGTCACGCCGATCGGCGGCGGCATCCAGTCCCATTCGGCGGCGCATCCGTGCCCGACGGCGAAGGTCGGGGCGTGCCGGTGGAGCAGTCGGCTGGTGGCGACCTCGGGATCGTGCGCGACCTCGGGGGCGGGACGCTCCACGAAGGCACTGGAGCCGTTCGCCGCACGGATGACGAGCCCGCACTGGAACAGGGAGAACGCGTCCTGCAGCTCCCGCTCGCCGATCTTGTGGGTGTTGACCAGGGTCACCGTGAGGGTCACCGTCTTCGTGGCCCTGTCGGGACGACGGACGTTGACGCGCAGCGCGACCCCCTTCGCCAGGTCGAATCGCAGGTCGGGGGCGGGGGTGGTCACGTCGACCGTGGTGTCGGGCAGCGCGAGCTCCTCGCGCCGCCAGTGCTCCTGCTGGTCGGATGTGGTGCGGGCCTCGGCCCGCCGTGCCGGTACGGGGTTGCCGTCCGCATCGGTGGGCCGGTAGGCGGCGGCCCGCGCGGAGACGACGACGGAACCGCTTATGGTCGGGGCGACCGCGAAGGTGAGCCCCATGGACGAGGGCCGACGGGATCCGGCGGCGCCGACCTCCTGCGCGGTTCCTGACTCCTCCAGGTTGTCGCGTGTGCGCACGGGCTCGGTGTCCAGACCCTTGTGTTCGGCCTCGTCCTCTACCATCCGCTGCTCGGCGGCGGCGTCCGCCGACCTCGGGTAGAGGACGCCGGTCAGGTAGCGGTCGATGGGGGCGTCCTGGGTGAGGACCTCCTCGCGGTCCTCCGGCGGCGCGTCCGGGGCGGGGCCGAGGAGTTCGCGGCGAAGGCCCACCAACAGTTCCTCGTCCCGGACCCGGTAGTGCTCGGCGTGCCGGTTCTCCGTGTCGCTCATGCGCGCTGCTCCTCGTCGTCGTTCGCCCGCCGGTACCTTCCGATCCCGCTGATCCGGGGAGCGATCCACACGCCCCGGTCACCGAGACCGGCGTTGGCGCCTGCGGCCGTGCTCCCCGCGACGGACTCCAGGGTGTCCACCCGCAGCCCGTGGATCTCGTCGGGCCACCAGGGGTCCCACGTGCGGTTCACCTTCTGCACCTGGAACAGTTCCTGCCGGAACCGCTCCGAGGCCTCGCCGATCTCCCGCCCGCCGTGCAGCAGGGCGTACGGCGGGCTCTGCCACTCGCCGAGCGGCAGGTCGTGGCGCCTGCGCAGCACCACCTCATGGCCGGGCGCGACGTGTTCCAGGAGGTAGGCCTGGGTCGCCACGGCGTCGGACTCGTGGCCGGGAGGGTTGTCCGCGCACACGTCGACGGACTCGCCGACGATCCCCCTCCGGTCGTACGACTTCCAACCGCCAAGGAACCGGCGGCCGTTCGGCCTGCCTCCGGCTCGCTTGAAGATCGGCAGCGTGGGCGGGTTCGCGTGGTACAGGTCCTGACGGGCCCGGGTCATGGCCACGTACAGGGCACGGGCCTCGGCCGGCAGGTCCAGGTCCTCCTTGAACTGCTTGCGCAGCTCGGCGACGGTCGCCGGGGCGAGGACGATCACTCGGTCGAACTCCAGGCCCTTGGAGCGATGCACCGTGGAGACGGTGATCCGTTCCGTCTCCGGGGCGGCCAGTTCGTCAGGGAAGCGTCCATCGGCGACCAGGCGGCGCAGCAGACCGAGGTCGAGGACACCACGTCCGGGGCCTCGGGCGGCCCGGCGCAGCACGGCCCACATCGTGTCCGGGGCCGGCTCGTACGGCAGGGGTATCTCCGCGAGAAGCGCGCGGAACCGATCCTCGGAGAGCGTGACGGAGTCGGTACGGCGCAACAGTTCGGCCACCCAGTACGGCACCGGACGGTCCTCCAGCGGGCGCCGCAGTCGGTGCTCCACGCCGTGTTCATGAAGCAGCTCGGAGACGACGAGGGCCTGCCGGTTGTCGCGGGCGAGGATCGCGCAGGTGTCGGGGAAGACGCGCAGTCCGTCGAGCGCGAACGGGTCGGTGAGGTCGCCCATGCCGCTCGTCGGGGCGAGGAGCAGATCGCGCAGCTCCTCGTAGCGAGCCGCGGCTTCGTCGGCATCGGTGACGTTCTGCAGGAGAGGTCCGTGCCCCAGCGCGATCCGGGCCTCCGGGGTGGCCGCCCGGAAGTTACCAGTGAGGCGGAGCTCGACGAGGTCGTCCGCGTACGAGGCGCGCAGCCAGTCGAAGAACCGGCCGGTCTCGTCGGCACGTTCGGTCGGGTCCGAGATCTGAAAGCCGTAGACGGACTGCGCGGCATCTCCGACCACGGTGAAACCGCAGCTCCCCTGATACCGATCGAGCAGAGCCTCCACTAGGTCCCGGCGGTCGCCCAGCAGATCCTGCACCTCGTCGATGACCACGTGTGCGGGAGGCACGGCGTCCCCGGCCTCCAGAGCCCCCTTCTCGACCCCACGGGCAGCGGCCTCGATTCTCTCGACGAAGGAGGCCGCACCCCAGTCCTCGTCCGGGTACGCCTGCCGCAACAACCCGTACGCCCAGGCGTCGAAGGTCTGCGCCCGCACCCGCTGCGCACGTTCCCCGTGCCGGGCGATCCGCTCCCGCAACTCCCGGGCCGCCGCCCGGGAGAAGGTGAGCACCAGGATCTCGGACGCCTCCAGCGCCTCTTCGGGATCCTCGTGCCCGCACAGCGCGTCGAGCCGCCGCACCAGCGTGTGGGTCTTGCCGGCCCCCGCACCGGCGGTCACCAGGACGCGGGCGCCCCAGGGCTGCTCGACAACGGCCCGCTGCTCGTCGGTGAGCGGGGGGCTGTCGAGGTAGGCGTCGGTCACTTGCTGCTCCACAGGTGCTCGAACTGGGTGAAGGCGAGCTTGGTGTCGAAGTTTTCGATGTTGTCGCTGACGTTCAGGATCAGGCAGCTGTCCTTGCCGCCGTTCCGGGGGCCGCGCAGACCACGGCCGATCATCTGCTGGTACACGTTGGTGCTGTAGACCGGCCTGGCCACCACCACAGCGCGGGTGGCGGGAGCGTCGAACCCCTGGGTGAGAACACCGTAGTTGGTGAGCACACGGATGTGACCGTTTCGGAAGTTCTCGACGCGGTTGCGACGGTCCTGGGTGCTGGTGGTCGAGTCCACGGCGGCTGATCGGACACCGCGATCGTTGAGCATGGCCGCCAGATACTTGGCATGGTCCACGGAGGTCGCGAACAACAACGTCGGCCCTTCCTCAGTAAGTTCGAGTACCGAGTCGACAATGCGACGGCTGCGCTCGTGGTCGTCCGCCAGTCGTTGCTCCGCCGAGCGCGAGAGCACCGTCATCCGGTCGGCGTAGGTCTTCTCGTCCCGGGTCAGCTCGATCCGGCCACCCTCCAGGGTGCGGTGTTCGACCTGGGCGAGCATGCCCCACTCCTGGAGGTCTCGGTACGGGTTACCGGACGGGAAGACGCCCTCATCGAGGCGTCGGTTGCCGAAGCGGCTGACCAGGCGACGCGTCTCCTCCTCGTTGGTGTTGCGGAACGGGGTCGCGGTCAGGCCGAGCAGGTGCCGCTCGGTCTCGTACTGGGTGAGGCCCAACTGGCCCAGGATCTGGGTGTACCGCTTGGAGATGGCGGTGTGCGCCTCGTCCACGATCACCAGCGCGGCCTGGCGCAGCCATGCGTACTGATCGGTGTCCAGGCACCGCTCCAGCTTGGCGTCGATGGCGACGACCAGGTGCGGGTGGTCGACGACGTCTCCGACCTCGTTGCTGTTCCACAGTCGGCTGATCGTGAGAGGACCCTGGGGGCCGACCTTGTTCCACACGAACTTCCAGCTTTGGACGGCCTGTTCGCACAGTTCCTCGGTCTGCGCGATCCACAGCAGCGGCCCCTTGAGGTCTCCGACGCGCTTGACCCAGCGGATCACGGCCTCGGCGGTGACCCGGGTCTTGCCCGCGCCGGTGGGCAGCGAGAGCATGCCGCGCTGTGGGGCCAGTCGGTCGAGCATGGTGGAGATGTTGCGGACCAGGTCCTCCTGGTAGCCGTGGAGGATCGGAAAGTCCCGAGGACCTTCGACGGTCTCGGCCACGGGCGGGGACGGATTCCGCGAACCGGCGAACGAACCGGGAAGCCTGAGATCTGAGACGAAAGCGATGGCCGCCGACGAACCCGTGTAACCGACCGGCGCGTTCGGGAACCGTGCCTGGATGTCCCGGGCGTGCTGATGGAGCACGCCGTCGCCATGCGCGTTGAACGCCATCTGCGCGATCCGGTGCCCGGACGGCTCCACGCCGCCGGTCGCCTGCAGCTCGGCCTCCATCAACCCTTCGGGAAGCCCGGCGCGCAGCGCATCCGCGCCGATCAGCAGCTCGATCTTGGAGACCACGTCCTCGGCCTTGCGTACCGCCTTCTGCGCGGCCTGCATCGCACTGTCGCGTGCCATGCGGTCCTGATGCTCCAGCACCGCCCGGCAGCCGGCCGCCCCGAGCCCGAGCCCGAGTTCGCGGTCGATCTGGAGCAGCATCTGCTCGGGGTCCAGCGGGACGTGGACCTTGACGACGTCGCCCTGACGGGCGGCCTTCAACGGGGCGGCCCGCGTGCCGTTGGGCGTGCGGGTGATCTCGTCCAGCTCTGTGCAGCGCTGCACCAGACAGTTCCGGTTCCCGCTGTTCAGCCGTTGACGCAGGCCCGGGTACAGCTCGACGAGCGGCACCGCGTCGCCCTCGACCACTTCGCGGGTCTCCCGGCTGATCACGTCCTTGTAGCGGAGCATGCCCCACTTTTCGACCATCAGCTCGACGTCCTCGGCGGTCGGCACGAGCAGCGCGGGCAACTGCTCGGCACGGAGCGCCCGGTATTCGGCGGCATCGACGGCGAGGGTGATCTCGTCGTCGGGGCGGGTGCCCCAGGTGTCGCCGATCCGACAACGGGTCAGGGAGTCCTCGGGGAAGTCCGCTTCGAACCGCGTCAGCATCACGTAGGTGGCGCCGACGAAGGTGTCGTCCACACTGCGGGACACCTCGTCGAGGAGCGTGTTCCATCGGTCGGAAGGCACCTCGTCGACGGTAGCGGGCAGGCGCAGCTTGCGAGCCTTCTCGGGGGAGAGATCGGCGACCGGCAGCACGTCGCGGTAGGCGGCGAGCTGGGGACCGACGGCTTCCTTGAGCGGCTTGATCCCTTGGGAGGTGGCGACCGAGCCGTACTTCTGCAGCATCCAGCGGATCGGCGACATGACGGCCTGCCGGGTGTTGGTCTGTGCACCGACCTGACGGGTCCAGTTGTCCACCACGGCGTCGTCGGGGAGCACCTTCAGGAAGGCCGCGCGAGACTGCTCGGACAGTGCCCGGAAAAGGTGGAGCGGGCCGCCGATCGCGGCTCCCTCGACCTTCATGCGGTTCAGTGTGGGACGGGGAGCATGACTGTTCAGGCCGCGCAGGTAGGCGGCGTGGACGGCCTCCCGGTACTCCTCGAACCAGGCCTCATCCGTCGTGGGCTGTATGCCGGCGGTAGGCCGCTCCCGAAGGCCGACTTGGGAGAAGAAGGGCGTGTCGTCGGAGTGGAACGTCATGTCGACGGCGACGCTCCGGTCGCGCTTGTCGTCGACGACGACGCCCGGCAGCATGCAGTCCTCGATCGCTCGGAACCGCCGGTCGGCGGTCCGTACGCGCAGCGTCGAGCGCGGCGCGGGCACCCGCTCCAGGACCTTGTGGGCGAGCCGCCGCACCCCGGCCTGGCGGAACAGTTCCCAGAACCGCTCCCAGTCGGATTCGCTGTAGTGATCGAAGCCCTGGTCGAGAACGCTGACGAACCGCCCTTCGACGTCGGCCTCCCGGATACCCAGGACGTTGAGCGCATGTGCCAGTGACGGGTCCTGAGCGAGCGCATCGACCACGTACACCATGGACTCACGCAGCCCTCCCTGGTCGGCGCGGCGGAACACCTTGCCGGGCACGGCGGCGACCAAGCCGTGCTCCTCGGTGAGCACGATGTGCGCCTTGCGAGCCTCCTCGGCGTACGGGGAGCGGGACTCGACCATGTCCGCGATGATTCGGATCGCCACCGCCGACGTCTCGGGGGTGCCGTTCGCGACCAGGGCCTCCAGCCATTCGCGGACGTCGGCCCGTCCGTGCCCTGCCGCAGCGAGAATGTGCTCGACCTTGCCTGAGCGCAGAGAGTCCGCTTCGACGCTCGGGTGCAGCCAGTTCGACGGACGTCCGGGGCACCCGTGCCACATCCGCAGCCATCCGGACAGTTTCTTCAGGTCCTTGTCGAGACGTGGGTGGATACGCAGATCGGACGGTGGGTGCAGGACTCCGTCCTGGTCGGGAAGTGACGGACGGTCCCCGGTGCGGGCCCAGATCTCTCGAGTCAGGAAATCGTCGGCCCAGCTGATCGCCTCCTTGACGCGGCCCGGCAGCAGCGGGAGATAGGCGGCCGGGTCCTCGGAGGGCGCGAGCGAGGGGAGGGAATCGACGACCAGCTTGGCCGCCACCCTGATCATCTCCTGGTTGAACGGGGAGGAGTCGAGCAGGTTCTGTCTGTCTTCGTTCGTCTTCCAGGCGCCGTTGAGGATGCCGCTGAGTGACATCTCGTACTTGGTCGGGAAGAAGGACCAGAACTTGCCACGACCGCGCGAGCGCGGACTGAGGTACAGACCGCTCTCAGGGTCCTTCTCCTGGGCGGGGACGGCCCAGGCGAGTTCGAGCGAGAGCCGGTGGTGGAGTTCACCGGCGTCGGCGCGGGCCGCCGGGCCCGGCTCGTGGGTGACGGCGAACACACGCCACTTTTCGGTGGCGGCCGCCTTCCCGGTCCGCTCCTCGATCACACTGTGCAGATCTCCGACCTGCTGGGTGGTCAGTGTCCGACGGGCAACGGGCCGGGGACGGCGGTCCTCCAGCACGACCTTCGCGACATGCGGCGAGAAGAGCTGGAAGCCGACGGGGAACTCGTCCCGGAGCTCTCCGTGGTTCTTGGCGCGACCACCGTGCATGTCCCGGCCCAGCCGATCGTCGGCCTTCCGGAGCAGGGGCAGGCGAACGACGGTGGTAGCCCAGGTCAGCAGCTCGTTCAGGACGGGATCGCCGGCGCGCTCGGACGGCATGTCGAGCGGGCGCGCCATGCGCAGCACGGGGGCATCGAACTCCGGGCCGTACCGTGCCGTGACACCGGGCACTGCCTTGATCTGCTCGTACGACCAGGCGCGGTCGAATCCGAAACTTCCGCTCCGGCTGAAGAATTGGGGAGTGTCGGTCACCACGAGGACCGACTTCACGCCGACGCCAAATCGGCCGATCTGCCCTCCGCGCTTCTTCGACATGCTCATTCGGAGAATTGTTTCCGCGCCTTCGGGAGTGACGGGGTTCCCCTCGTTTGCGCAGTACAAGTAGGCATCCGTGAGTACGGCGTGGACGCGCCCGCCCGGCTCGTCGGCGATTTCGTCGGCCGCATTCTGAATGAGCTCGAAAAGCTGGCGATCACCATATCCGCCCTGGGTGATACGGCGCTCGCCATTGGCGTGTTCTGCTACGAGGCCGGCATCCACGGCGTACGTTTGCAGGACACGGTCGGACTGCTCGAGTACTGTTTGAATTACCGAAGAGGATGAAGGTCGCACTGCTTCTGCACTCCTGGGGTGTCAGGGTTCGAGCGAAAGCGGAAGCGGCGGGCCGGCTGCCAACTTCAGACAGTCGGCCCCCGTTGGTTGCGGTGCCGGATTTGCGTCAGTGCGCCTTCACGATCCGGTTCCCGGGCGAAGGCGTTCTTCGTGGCGGTGACGGGCTTTGGAAGCCTGGAAGTTCCCTGTGTCCCGCAGCGTCAGACCAGGTGAGGGGGGTCGTCCGGCAGATCCTGAACGAGCTTGGCCAACTCGGGGAACCTGTCGGAGAATTCCTCTTCGGAAAGGCCGTGCTCGTAAAGGATCCCCGTCACCTCGGCCTTGCTCGCTGCCAGCTGAACCTTCAATTTGAATCCGCCCAGTTCCCGGAACGATTCCAAGTGACAGCTTTCGCAGTCCTGCTCATCCATCGGGTTCCCCACCCCTGTCTCTTGTGATCACACAGGGGGTTGATTAAGCACAGGTCCCCCGTGGAGCGGTTGTTTGTCCTTACCGAAAATTCTTTTTCAGTCAAACACGCTAGCGGGTGAAGGTCTCCGGTCGCCACCCTTTAGAGGAAACGTATCTGCGTGAGGTTGATGAAGTTGTCGACTGGCTTTGGGCACACAGGTCCCCTGTCGCCCGGAAGTAAATCCGAACAGAGTTCTCCCCCGGTCGCCCGTTCCCCCCGGAGTTCGGGTTCTGCGAGCGAGACGGCTTCTGCGTCACCGTAGAAGCTAGCGGCAGCTCACTTTGGAGCGCAACCTCGAACTCCTTTTCTTTTTAGGGGAGTTGATGATTCCGCTTATTGGGGCTGCTGTCAGCGGCCGGGGGGAGGGTGCTGCGCGGGATCAAGTGGGCTCGCGGAGTGTGAGGTTGTGGTGCCGGTCGATGTCGGGCGCTGTGGTGCGGGTGCGGGTGCGGTGCGGAGTGAGGCTTGGCCCTGGGGTGGATCGCGAGCGGCGTACGAGTGGGCTGTTGAGCAGGAGGCGCCTCTATGGATGGGGTGAAACGCCTAGTTTCTGGACACGTCGGACGAACGTCGAAGCGCTCGGGCGATCGAGCCTTGTTAATTGTTGGTTGACGGCTGAGTCTTCGTCAAATTAGCCTCATGGTCGGCAACATGCGACCGAGGTCAGGAGCGGGTGGCTCGTGGAGACAGGTGAGGAGTTCGGGCCCTGGTTGGCCCGTCAACTCAAGCTCGCGGGAAAGACACAGGCCGAGTTGGCGGAGGGGCTAGGACTGACCCGCGCCGCCGTCTCTGCGTGGATCACCGGAAGGTCCACCCCGCGCCCGACCGTCATGGTGGACATCGCCGAGGCGCTCGGCACGGATGTGGGAACGGTTCACACCCGCACCACCGACACCCAGGCCGGCCTCCCGGTCACCTGGTACCACCGTCCCGGCTACCAGGACGGCGGGCGAGACGGCGGAAACGCCGCGGCCTTCGCCTTCGACGCGGACGTCCAGGTGCTCGCGCGTGAGACCTGCCAGAACAGTCTCGACGAGCGGCTCCTGGAGAACGGCCGCCCGGTCCGCGTGCGATACACCATCCACGAGCTCACCGGCGAGACACTGGAGGCGTTCCGTGCCGCTGTTCTCTGGGACGAACTCCAACCCCACTACACGTCGGTCTCCGAATCCGCCGCCGAGCAGAAGGTCGGACGCGTCGTGGACGCCGGCGTGCGCGACATGTTCGAGAAGAGCCGCCTGATCCTGCTCAGGATCGACGACTACAACGCCTCCGGCCTCACCGGCGACGACTACGACGACGGCAAGTTCGCGGCCGTCGTCCGTCGGCAGCTGGAGAGTCTCAAGTCGGGTCGAGGAGCGGGCGGTTCCTACGGGCTCGGCAAGGCGACCCTCTGGGCGACCAGCGCGCTCGGAATGGTGCTGATCAACTCCACGCTCTCCGTCCCCCACGAGGGCCGCACCGAACGCCGTGTCATCGGACGACTGGAGCTGCCCTGGCGTTCCGTCGACGGGAACTCGTATGCAGGCCCCGCCTGGTTGGGCCGCCCCGACCCCGATACGCCCGGCGCGGAGGTCGTCCGTTCCTGGTGGGCGGACGAGGAGACGGTCGATCGTCTTCACCTCACCCGTGACAACGACGAGCCGGGCACTTCCTTCCTCATCGTCGGTGCCCATGACGTGGCGAGCCTCGAACAGGGCAAGTCGGACCAGACCGATGACGACGAAGACGGGAGCGGCGACGGGACCCGCGACATCCGCGCGATGCACCGGCGCCTGGTCGAGGCGCTGGGCCGGGATTTCTGGGCGGCCATGACCGGAGGCGGTAGCAGGCTCCCGCTGTTGGAGACCTCGGTCTGCACGAAGCGCAACGGCGAGGTGGTCATCGAGGAGGAGAAGGTCGACCCCACGGACACCCAGCCTTCGCGTACCCGGGCGCTGCGCGCCTTCTACGACGGAGCGACCGTGGATCGGCTCACCGAAGCCGGTCAGGTGGCGCTCCGTACCGTCCCGCTCCGGCTGCCCCTTTCCGGAGGGCGGCGTGGCACGCTCGGCGCGCACCCGGGAGTGCTTCTGGTCACGGACGCGGAGGACAAGGACGGAGCGTCGAACCAGGTCCACTCGCTGCGGGGCAACCGGATGACCATCAAGCGGTCGGGCGTCAATGGACTGCCGCTGGGCGTCAATTCCTTTCAGGCCGTTCTCCTCGTCGGGCATGCGGCCGGAGAGTCGGCGCCGTTCGCCGAGGAGGCGGAAGAGTTCCTACGTGCCGCCGAACCGCCCGAACACGACCGTTGGGGGCAGACCGAGGAGCTGACCGTCCGCTGGTCGCACAGCGCGCACCACCGCATCTCCAGGTTGACCACCGAGGTCAACGCGGCGGTGAAGGACCTGGTGGTCCGGCCGAAGAGCGCCGGCTCACAGGAGAGTGCCAAGCTGCGCAAGAAGCTCACCGTTCCGCGCAAGGGCGCTGCCCCCAAACGTGCCTCAGGCTCGGCTCTGCCGGAGCTCGACGGACTGGATGCCGAGATCGGCGCCGGTAGGGAGTGGCGGATCACCGCGGAGGTGAAACTGCCGCGGGCCGACGAACTGCCCGCCATGACACCGGTGGTCCTCCTCGACGTCCGGTCGGGCAGCCGGCCCAAGCTCGACTGGGCGGAACTCGTTGCCGTGGAGGGTTGTGAGGTCGAGGACGGCGTGCTGCGCTTCACGCCGGGCGCGCGCCGAGCCGTCTTCCAGGGTTCCACCGACGTCACCAGCCATCCGGTCCGCACGGAACTCACGCGGCTCGTTCTCGAACTCCGTGCCGGTACAGGGAGTGAGGCATGAAGTTCTACCCGTACAAGCGGCTCAACCGCCCGATCACCCTGAGGGTGACCTCGGCCTCCCTCAAACTGTCCGACGGCAATCGCGATCCTCTCGACACCTCTGCGTACTCCACGCCCCAAAGGACCGTTGCCTTGGGCGTGGCGCAGCACGAGGACTGGATGTCGGCCAGGATCGGCCTGTCCGCCACCTTGCCTCCCGGCGCCGGCGATCCCGACGCCCCGTGGAGCGACTTGCGGGTACTGGCGGTGCTCACCGACGGCGACACCAATGTGCGTACCACTGTCGACCTGCGGCAGGACGCTCCGGGCAGCAAGGAGTGGTCCGGTGAGATCGAGGTGCACCGCGACGACCACGTGGGACGTGCCGGCCTCGCGGTCTACGCCGTCGCCACGATCGACGGCGTGCCGGGCCGGTCGATCACCGAGACCGATGGCGACTGGACCGTCGACGTGGCCGCCGAGGAGCCGCTCGGCGGCCTGCGACTAGACGTGAAGCAGGCGAGTTTCTCCAGGAGCGCGCGGGAATGGCTGCGTTCCTACTCCGATGTGCCCTGGGTGATCGACGCATCGGGGCGGTTGCCGTTGGTGATGATCAACACCGATGTCGAGGGCTTCTCCGATCTCCTCGATGGTGAGAGTGGCGGCTTCGAGAACAAGGTCCACGAACTGTTGGTCTCCCAGATGGCCACCGACGTGTGGACCGCCGTGTTCCACAGCGCCGTGGGCGACCTGGAGGTCGAGCCCGACGGCTCGCCCGTCTTCCCCACCGACTGGCAGGGGGAAGTGCTGCGGGAGATGCTCCCCGACGTGGTGCCGGGTCTTCGTGTCGAAGCGGCGCTCCGTCAGGTCCATCGCCGTCGGACCGGCGACGCTGGGTGGGTGGAGCTCCAGACCCGTGTTCACTACGCCGCCGCGCGCCGCGCCGGCGCGAGCAAGGCTGTCGCCAACGTCCTGCGCGCACTGCAGCAGATGAACCGAGAGGACAGCGCGTGATCGAGAAGCCGCACTATCTTCCCGAGCGGCTCGGCCTGCTCTCGGCGACCGCCGCCGATCCCTTCCTCACCGAGGATCTGCTCAGGGGAGCACAGGGACACGGAGGAGTCGACCTGGCCAAAGTCGTCGAACCGCTGCCGGAGGACGACGCCCGTTGGGCGGTGGAACCTCTCAGGGATCTCGTGGACGACGCGATTTACAAGTTCAAGGACAGCCGGACGGACGCCGACGGTTGGTTGGCGCCCCGGTTGCACGCGACGCTGCGCCTCACCCGGCGGGAAGCCGCGGACAAGAGGATCTGGAACCACCTCGCGCTGGCGGTCGCGCCGGACTACGTGGCGTGGCGACATGCCCCCGTGCCCGCTCAGGGTGGGAGCGAGCTCCGCATCAACCCGGCCCGCTTCAAGGGTGCCCCAGACCGTCAGAGCTTCTCGCGCCTGTGGTGGGTGGCGGAGACGTACCGCAACGGTGGGGACTACGCACCGGTGGTGGCGGCCTGCGCCAATCAGGAGTTCCTTCACAGCGCGTTGCGCATGGACCTGGTCGACCATCGCCCCACCGCTCAGGCTTTGGTGCGGATCCTGGAACGAGGGATCGCCGGTACCACCCGCGAGATCAACGGCCTCATCGCGGCGATCAACACCGCCGGCGCCACCCTTGTCTACGATGCGCTGGCCCGGGACGAGGCACGTGACCCCGAGGTGCTGCGCCAGTGGATCGCGGGGGCCGAGTCCGCGCCCCCGGTGCCGCGCCACGACCTGCCTGCCGGCCCCGACGAGGAGCCCGTTCCGGAGGAGTCGGTGGTCGCGCTCACGGACTACTTCGCGGACCTTTTCGAGACGGCCCCGGTCAGGGGACGGGCACCGCAGGTCTGAACGGGAACGGGAGGGGTCATCTGCCGGTGAGCGGGTGCCCCTCCCACTGCCCTTGCTCACGCGCCTTCACCGGCTTGCCGGGTGGCTGCCAGGTCTCCAGAGCCCCGACGGCCTGTTCCAGCCTTGCTCGGGCCTTTTCGCCGCTCAGCTCCGGTTCGAGGACCTGCCGCAGCACGTGCAGGGCCAGCCGGGGCGGCACGGCGTTGCCGATCTGCTGAGACTGGTCACCGCCGCTCCAGGGATACGTGACGGGGAACGTCTGAAGCACGCCGGCCTCGGCGAAGGAGAAACGGTCGAACCCGGGAAGGCCCGTGTCGGTGCCCTTGTGGACCAGGCGGTTCCGAGACACCTTCCCGGTGATTGTCGAGGACGGGACGTCGTGATCGCGTCGACCGCGTGCGACGGGATCGCCGCCGGTCCCGTAGTTCGACACAACGGTGAAGGCGGGACGGTCCGGCAGGTGCGGGGCGATGCTCCGCGCCTTCTTGAGGGCCGTCTCCATGGACACCCAGGCTTCTTTCGGCGTTCTGTCGAGGCTCTCCTCACCGGCGTCCCAGAGAAGAGCGTCCGTGCGGTCCGCTGTCGACGACTTGGTGGGAACGTTCCGAGGACGGTAGCGCTCGTGGGTCTCGGCCACCTCACGGATGTCGGTTCCCCCGAGCCGTGCCATGAGCACCGCGCGCTTGCGGGTCTGCGGAACCCCGAACGCCTCGGTGATCATCAGCTGCGTCCTGGTCCCGTAGCCGAGGGTGACGAGCACCTCGGCGTACTTCTCCCACACGGGCATCACGGCGGGCACCTGCTCCAGGACGACGGCCTCGTAGGGCTCCGCCCCAGGGCGCCGGCTCCGCTCGATCACCCACCACAGCGGCTGGAGGACCAGCCCCGTCCGTTCGTCGCCGAACTCTTCGAGCCTGACCTTGAAGCCTTCGATCTCGGCATCCAGGGCGCTGAACTCCTCGATCAGACCCTTGAGCTCCGTGTCCCTCAGATCGATGTTCCGTGGACCCCTGAGCGTCTTCAGGACGACCTTGATCTCCTCCGGAGAGCTGCCGTGCTCTTTCAGGCTCTCCCGGAGCGCCTTGCGTATCACGGCTCGGCGCGCCTCGGCCTCACGCTTCTCGTCCTTGACCGCTTCGGCCCGGACGGCCTTCCGCCGCAGCTCCTCGGAGATCTCGCGCCAGGTCCGGAAGATGTCCTTCCACTCCATGCTCTCCGCACGCACAGCGTCGTGAAGGCGTTCTATGTACTTCACCACCTGATCGAGCGCCCTGCGACCGGCGCCGTGTCCGGCGACGGTGAAGGTCTGGCAGGGAGGGCCACCCGTCAACACCTGGGCGTGGGGGAAGAAGGCCGCGCGGTACTTCCTCACGTCGCCGGCGAAGGTGTCCATCCCCGCCGCGCCGCGGGTGGCGCACGCGTTCCTGTCCCACTCGATGCCGGTGACCTGGTGACCCAGGACATCTGC
This sequence comes from Streptomyces sp. NPDC051020, assembly GCF_040683105.1. NCBI lineage: Bacteria > Bacillati > Actinomycetota > Actinomycetes > Kitasatosporales > Streptomycetaceae > Streptomyces > Streptomyces sp. NPDC051020. Next base: position 22,876 of record NZ_JBFBCG010000079.1, read on the forward strand.
CGCCACATCCAGCCCACCCGGCCCTGCGAACAGGTCCAAGATGCGGAAACCTGCAGGTGAGGGGGGTGCGCTCTCGACGTGGCTCATGGGCTTGAAGTGTAGCCGGCGTTCGGGGGTGGTATTCCCGTCTTGCCTAAGCACGGGCGGGCGACCGTAGCGCGGCCGCGATGGCCCCGCCCAGGGCCCTGCCGACCGGCGGAGGGGTGGCGTGACCGATCTGTCGGTACCGAACCGTCTTCCCGCCCGTGATCCGCCACTCCGGAGGGAACGACTGCAGTACGGCCGCCTGGTCCACCGTGATCTTCAGCATCTGGGCCATGTCGTCCGAGCGAGGCCACTCGTAGTCCGGCCCCGGCACCTCGTCGGCCAACGCGCCACCGTTCACCCCCATCCGCGCCCAAGCCCGCTTGGTGCCACTCGGGCCGAGGTCCGGGCCACCCCGGTTGTCCGAGCCCCCGACGAGGGTCGGCGCCGAAGCCCGTGCCTGGTCCGCCCAGGCGTCGGCCTCGGGCCAGCCTCGTGCGCTCATCGAGCGGCGCAACGCCCGACCTACCGAGACGTGCTCGCTCACCGTCGGCGTCGGAGGAACGAAGGCATGGAACCACGGCTCCTTCATCGCCACGAGAACGCCCTGCAGCCGATCCTGCGGAACGCCGAAGTCCGCCGCGTTAAGCACGAACCAGCGGAACCGGTATCCGAGATGCGTCAGTTCGGCCTCGATGAACTCCCGGACCTCCGCGTACGCGGGCGAGTCGACGAGAGCGGGAAGGTTCTCCAGCAGCAGGGCGCGCGGCTGGATGGCGTGCACCAGGTAGATCGTGGCGGTGAGCAGTCGCAGTTCCGGCTCGCTGTCCGACCGCCCCACCGCGGCAGAGGCCTTCACCCGGGGCAGGCCGGCGGAGAGTAGATCGACGTCCAGAGTCTCCGGGCGCTCTTCCGGGAGGAAGTCGATCAGATCCTCACAGAGGACCTTCCACTGCGGCCGGTTGGCCAGGAGGGTCTCGCACGCCTGGCGCTTGTTGTCGAGCAGGAGCACCGGCGAGAAGCCCGCGCTCTCAAGTCCGGACGCCAAGCCTCCGGCGCCGGAACAGACATCCACGAAACCGAGTCGATCAGTCATCCGCTCACCCTCAGCCCTTCGGACGGCGTTGCTCGCGTGCCCTTTGCAGCTGTCTGTCCCGAGCCTGATTCTCCCGGTCCACCACCGTACGTACCGTCGCCGCGACCGCGGCCGCGGGAGCGTGCTCCCAGAACCGCAGCACTGTCCACCCGGCCGCGGTCAGATGCTCCGTCGTCTCCACGTCCCGGGCCATGTTCCGATCCAACTTCTTCCGCCACCACTCAGAGTTCGCCTTCGGTTGCGTGGCGTGCTCGGGGCAGCCGTGCCAGAAGCATCCGTCGATCATCACTGCCACCTTGGCCCGGGTGAAGGCGATGTCGATGGTGCGCCGGGACATGCCCGGCACGCGCTCGTTGACCCGGTAGCGATAGCCCGCGGCGTGCAGCAATTTCCGGACCGCTACCTCAGGCGTGGTGTCGCGGCGCGCTTGGCGACTCATCCGGGCGGAGACCCCGGGGGACGAAGGTTCTGCCGTGCTCATCACTGTCAAGTCTCCTACGACCCGTCGCCCTCGCGATCAATGATTGCGAAATCGCTCCTCCCCGAATCGATGGTCCGGAAGCGCAGCAGGCCCCCCTCCCGGCCGGTCGACGACTTCGGAGCGACCAGTGAGAACGCCATGACCAGGTGTCGAGGATCGATTGCTCCGCCGCCCGACAGGCGGGGCTCGGCCTCGACGACGGGATACAGGACCAGGACGCCGCGCTGCTCCCGCACGAGCGACTCGAGCAAGGGGTCCGCGGAATCCTTGAGGGCGCCCGCCACCCGCAGGGCGACGCCACGGTGCTTCGGCTCGCTGATCGCACCGAAGAGATCGCCACGTCGGCGGGTTCGGTGCGCCAGCGTGAGCGGGCGGGAGCCGAGGACCGTAGCCTCGGTGCTGCTGTTCGAGGTCTGCTGCGGGACTACGACCAGCCAGTCGTCGATGCCCGCGCCATGGTCGCCCGCCGCGATGAGGGACTCCAGATGCGGCGAGAACTGGGTGGGGGCCGACCACCGCAGATCGCACAGGATCTGCAGCAGCGCGGCGTGGTCGAGGGTGCCTATGAGCGCCTCGTAGCTGTCGCTGCGGCCGTGCTCGGGAGAGAAACAGCTCAATGTGACGGGAGCGGGGTCCAGCGACTCCAGGACCGGGCGCCACGCCTCCACGTTGTGGCGGAGGTCGTCGGGATCCGTCGGGTACGCCGTCGGCTCCACCCACTGCCCCGGCGAACGGATCTCCACCAGTTCCGCGTTGAACATCTTGTTCCGACCGCTCGGCTTGATCCACGGCAGGTGCTGGGAGACCAGCGGCGGGATCTGAGCCGGGGTCACCTGCGGTTTGCCGTCGACCAATTCCGCGTAGCGCGACAGCTGGGAGCGAAAGGTTTCCTCGTCGTGGCAGATCGCCTCGAAGGCCTCGTACAGGTCGACTGTCTGCGTCTTGGTCAGCGGCTCCTCGCGGCCGATGTAGAGGCGGACCAGGTCGCGATAGCCGGGGCGGAAGCCGAACCAGCGGCCCATCTGCATCAGGGTGTCGGCCTGGCGGGTGGTGCGGCGGTAGTAGGTGATCGTGAGGCCCTCGACGGTGAAGCCGCGGGACAGTTTCGTGCCGCCGACGAGGATCTTCCAGACTTTCGGTGTGCGGTCGAAGTCCAGGTCGATCTGGGAGAAGTAGCGGTCCGTGTCGCCGTTGACGACGATGACGGGGGACCCGCCTGACGACACGCGTTGAAGCGTGGGGGAGATGTACGGCCTGAGTTCGGCGTACGAATCGGGGGTGGGCAGACCGTCGGCCGCGTATGTCCGGAAGTCGGCTCCGAACAGGGCTTCCAGGCGGGCGTGCCCCTCGCGGGACATGTATCCGGCGTGGTCCCACAGGGACTTGATGCGTTCGGCGAGATCCGCGTGGTCGTCCATCTTCACCGACTCGTGCACCAGCATCGTGTGGTGGCGGAACGGGTCTTCCGGGACCCCGTGATCGGTGCGGTACAGCTTCAGTGCGCCCGTCAGGACGAACGCGTCCATCGCCTCCTGGAGGCGGTCGCCCGTGTCCTCGTATATGCCGCGTACGTGGGTCTCCTCCGCCGCGCCCTCGCCGTCCAGGTCGTGGAAGTCCTGCACGCCCATGTAGCCGACCGGTCGCGGCAGGGAGATGAGGAAGTCGCGCGGGAAGATGTCCTCGCCGTCGCTCGGGTCGATGAAGACGTTCGCGAACGGGGTGGCGGTGTAGCCGACGTACTGGGCGCGGGGGAGCAGGCCCAGGAGCTGGGAGATCAGTCCGTTGATCGCCGTGCGCTGGATCTGGCCCGACTCCCACTTCTTCGGGTCGGAGGTGTTCACGGAAGCCTGGTCGGACTCGTCGTCGATGATCAGGGTGGGGATTTCGCGGAGGATCGGACCGATCTTCTTGAGGTCCTTGACCAGGTTCGTCAGGACGGACTTGTTCTTCTTGACGACCATGACGCGAGCGGCCGCGCGATGGAGGTTCTCAGGGACGTACAGCGGGAGGTGCGGTTCGCGCTTTTCGATCTCCAGGGCGCGGATGCCCTGCAGAAGGCTGCGGTAGTCGTTGTCCCGGGTGGTGAGCCGCTCGATGTTGAACGGCCGGTGGCCGTGGCTGACGAACTTCTCGGGCCAGTCCTCGTCGTCCTGGTAGTCGATGCCGACCAGGGCGTCCGGGTCCGAAGGGTCGGCGCCGCGCAGGATGTTCTCCTGGCCGATCAGTTCCATGTCCAGGCGGCGCTGGGTCTGGCCCCGGAGGAGGTTCAGGGTGCCGCCGAGGACGATGACCAGGCGGTAGCCGGCGTCGATGGCTTTTGCCGTGACTCCGGTGAAGTTGGCGGTCTTTCCCGACTGGACGTAGCCCACGACCAGGCCGCGGGCCCCGTAAGCCTCGGTTCGGGTGGGGTCGGAGAGGCGCTCGACCACGGCGTGGCTCGCCTCGTCGAGGCTGGAGACGGCCGCGTCCGACCAGCCTTTGCGGCGCAGGAGTTGCTCGTACGAGTTCCAGTAGAAGGAACGGGCGGCGGCGGTGTCGCGCGAGTACCAGGACGTGAAGTCCTTGCTGATGACCGTCGCGCCGGGCTCCTTGAACACCGGGACCGCCTCGTCCAGTGCCTTGCGCAGGTCGGGTCCGAAGCCGAGGCGGGCGTAGGTGTCCGCGCGGCGCCCGTCGGTGCGGGCGGCGGCGGTCGACCAGTCCGCGTGTTCCGCGAGGTCCCAGGCGGTCAGTGTGCGGTGCCAGAGCGCGGTGAGTGCGTCGCCGGGGCCCGCGGCGACGATACGGTCCCGGAAGTGCCCGAAGTCGGTGTCGGCGGGTTCCTCAGCCTCGGACAGGACGAATGCCAGCTTGGCGAAGGGCTTGGGGCCCCGACGCATCGCGCCCAGGACATCGCCGTGCAGGTTGTAGAGGTGATCGGCAGCGTCGGTCATGGCGTAAGGGCTCTTTTCGGCGGGTCAGCGGGAGAGTTCGCAGCGGGCGGCGGTCACCAGGACGCTGTTCCACAGGGCGACGTTGTCGGTGTGGACGGCCCGCACCCGTTCCTTCTGGAAGATCTCGTTGACCATGAGGTAGAGCATGCTCTTGACGACCGGGGCGTCGTTCAGGCCGCCGCGGCGGCCTCCGTTGAAGGCCTGCCGGTACTCCTTGTTGAGCCTGACCTCCCGCTCCTCCCGGTCGAGTTCGAAGAACACCTCCGACGGCAGCGTGTCCCAGCGGAAGGTGATCGGGTCCTCGCCGTCCAGCTCTGGCAGTTCGTCCCGCAGGGCCCGCTTCAGCTTCGGGTCGAGGCCCTTGCCGGCCGGGATGACGGCCTTGCGGGTCGGTTCCGTGGAGCGGCGGGCCGCCTCCCGGTACGTCGTCTCCGCTTCCTGGAGGTACGCGGCGAAGGTGTGGCCCTTGTCGTCGGCGGCCTGTTCGAGACCGCGGGCGAAGGCGGGCGTGACCGTCACGCCGTCCTTCTTCACCGTGAGGCTGAAGACGTCGTTCGGTTCGGTCGGCAAGTCCACGGCGATCCGGGCCAGGGCGAGGTGGCCCTCGGCGCTGCGGGTGCTGTTCCAGCCGCCTGCCTGGACGAGCCGGTCATTGCGGTAGATGTAGAAGCCCTGGCGTTCGGCGAGCGGACCGATGCCGCGGAAGCTGACCAGCGGCGACTTCGGCGGCCAGATATGTGCGGTCAGCGCGAGCTCGCCGACGCCCTCGATCGGTGCGGTGTACGTACGGGGGTAGCCGGCCCGGCCCGGCACCCGGTAGCCGAACGGGTCGAGCGGCTCGACGCCGCGGTGGTCGAGCTCCTCCCTGGTCCGCACGTCCTCGACGACGATGTCGACGTTGAAGCCCTCGCGGGCCAGGAAGCGGTGCAGATACAGGCCGAGGTGGGTCTCCAGCTTCTCGATCGCGTCGTTGAGGAAGCGGTCGGCCTGACCGGTCGTCACGGTGTCGAAGGCCCGGACGTGGTCCCAGCGGACGATCGTGCCGTGCCACTCGACGATTCCGTCGTAGCGGTCGACGAGGTCCTGGCAGTAGCGAGGGTCGACGACGTCGCACGTGAAGTCGGCCTGGGCACGGGCTGTCAGCCAGCGGCGGCCGGTGGACGGGCTGCGCTTGGTCCGGCTGATGACGGTGAGCGAATCGGCGTGCGAGAGGGATGCGGCCTTGAGGCCCGCCCCGAAGTGGCCGAGCGCGCTCTTGGCGTACCCCTCGCGGCCGCCGACCGTCATCGCGGTGTCCAGCGCCTCGTCGTTCATGCCGCATCCGTCGTCGACGACGAGCAGGCTGACGAGGCGGTCCTCGTCCCGGAGGAAGCTGATGACGACGTTTCGGGCGCCCGCGTCGATGGAGTTGTCGACCAGGTCGGCTATGGCCGCCTCGAAGCCGTAACCCTGGTGCGTCAGCGATTCGACGTAACGGGCGGCGGGTGGAAGCCGCTTGCTGCCGGTCGTCGGGATCTCGTACTGCCAGTCGCCGGAAGGCTGATAGGGCGTCATGACGGCTTCCTCGCTCACACAGAGCTGAGACCTGCGTGGGGGAGGTGCGGCCCTGAGATCAGTGGATGGGATGTGATGATATTGCAAAGGTGGGGCATTGAGGGGACCTTCTCGCAGAAAGAGCGCCTCATTCCGCCTGCTCATACGCCCAAGGACCCCGCCGAAGCGGGGCCCTTGGGATGTATCAGATGTGTCCGTGCGTCAGCGCCCCTCGGGCAGACGCTCATGCGCCCCCGTGGCACTCCCGGTACGCCCGCCCCGACCCGCACCAGCACGCCGCGCTGCGGGCCGGCGGCCACGGGACCGCGCGGCCGCGGGCCGCGAGGGTGGTGGCGTACTGGGGGAGGAGGTCCGGGTCGGACGGTGACGCGGCCTCCGAGGCGGCGAACGCCTCGTACGACGGAACCGTGCCGGTGACGATGCCGAGGTTCGGGGTGCCTGCCGCGTGCAGGTCGCGGAGAGCGGCCTCCAGGCGGGTCAGGTGCTCGGGGTGGGACGGGTACTCGGTGCGCAGATCCGGATACGCGGCGAGGAGCTCGTCGAGTTCCGCCGCCGTCCAGTGCAGGACCGCCACCGGGAACGGGCGGGACAGGGCCATGCGGTAGGTGCCCAGTTCCGCGCGGAGGCGAATGATCTCGGCCTGGAGCTCGTCCGGGTCGGACGAGCCCAGCGACCACAGGCGCTTCGGGTCGTGGAGCTCGTCCAGCGGGACCGTGGCGCTGTGGAGGGTGTCGGCGAGCTCGTCCCAGGCGTCGTGGCCGAGGCCCATCAGACGTCGTACGCGGTGGCGGCCGAACAGCAGGGACTGAGTGGCGTACGGGACTTCCTCGCCCGGAGCCAGGAGCAGGGTCAGAGCGGCCGAGAAGAAGTCGTGCGCCGAATCCAGCTCGTCGTGCGATTCGAGGGTCTCGGCCGCGATCCTCCAGGGGGCCGCTTCGCGCGGTCCCGCCGCGCGGAGGCCGTTGATGATCGCGCGGGCCTCGGCCTCGTGACCGTACTCCCAGAGATTCGCTGCCTTGAGGGCCTTGATCAGGGACGGTTCGGCGGGATCCGCGGCGAGCAGTTCGTCGTAGAGGGTGGTGGCGCGGGGGCGCTGGTCGGCGAGCTCCAGGTGGGCCGCGGCGCGCAGGAGCAGCGGCTCCCGGTCGTCGGGGTACTGCGCCGCGGTGCGCAGCAGGCGCTCGGCTTCGGCGATGTGGTCAGCAGGCGTGTCGGGGCGCATGGACCACACCGTACTGCTGTACGGCTACTGGGCGGAGAGTTGTTCCGGCCCTGGTGAGTTACGGGTCGTGCCCCTATCGTGCGGGCCGTGAGGGAGCGGATACCGGTTGCGGTGCAGCGGAACCCGCGCGGGCGGCGCGTTGCCGCGGGTGCGCTGTGGACCGGCGCCGAGGCGGTCATGACCCTGGGTGTCGTGCTGCTGCTTCTCGTCGTCCATCAGCTGTGGTGGACCAATCGGCAGGCCAGGGCGGGAGCCGAGGACCAGGTGCGGGCCCTGGAGCAGGAGTGGGGCCGGGGCACGGACGGGGGCGGACAGCCGGTGGGGCCCTCGGAGGGCGGGGACGGGGACGACGGCTCGGCCCCGGTGTCGCGGACCGGTGGTGGCGGGAACGGGCGTACGACGGCTGCGGCGCGCGCGCCTCGCTGGGATCAGGCGTACGCCGTCATCCGCATCCCCCGCCTCGGGCTCACCGCCCCGGTCGCCCAGGGCATCAGCAAGAGCGGTGTTCTCGACAAGGGATACGTCGGGCACTACCCGCGCACCGCGCAGCCGGGCGGCGCCGGGAACTTCGCGCTCGCCGGGCACCGCAACACGCACGGCGAACCGTTCCGGTACATCAACCGGCTGCGCCGGGGTGACCGGATCATCGTCGAGACCCGGGAGCGGGTGTACACGTACGTCGTCGACAAGACGCTGTCCCGGACGTCGCCGCGGGACAGCGGGGTGATCGCCGCCGTTCCGCGCAGCAATGTGCGGCCTCACGCCGGGTACAGCGAGCCTGGTGCCTACGTGACGCTGACCACGTGCACGCCCGAATTCACCTCCCGGTACCGCCTCGTCGTGTGGGGGAGGCTGACGGGAGTCAGGGGGCGGTAGGCCCTTGTGGCCCGGCGGTGCCGTCGCCGGGCTGAGACCGACCGGCTCCCGGAGCCGTCGTGTATATAAACTGGGCGGCCGAATGAGCGAGCGAGCGGACCGAGCGGGGGAGGGATCGATGAACAGCAGTATCGACAGTCGCCTGCACGGTGGCATCGCCCGCCTGCCCCGGCCCGTCGCCATCCTGCTCTTCCTGGTCACCGAGGTTCTCCTCGCCGAGGGCGGCAGCCTCTCCGCTGCGGTCGCGCTCGCCGCCACCGCCGCCGCCGGTTCCGCACTCGTCGCGTGTTCGGTCATCAGCGCCCGCTGCGCCGCCCCGGTGCCCCGCACCCGGGTCCGTACCGCCATGCGCGACCGCGAGAAACGCACCGCGTTCCTGCCGCAGCGCGATCCCGACGCCAAGGGGCGCAGGCGGCCCCGAGCCCCCGGCCGTGCCCTCCTGACGGCCGCGTAGGGACCTCGCACCTTCTCCGCCCGAGCACCAGTACGTGTGCTCGGGCATGCCCCACGCGGGTCGTCATGCCGAGCCAGATCGTCTTTCTCCCGGCACGACGAGACCCCCGGAGGGCTCATCCATGTCCACGATCATGTCCGCTTTCGCCACCCTGGTCGGCTCCTTCGCCGATCTGCTGCACCCGCTCTTCCAGGGCGCGGCCACCGCCGCCGCGATCGTCCTCTTCACCGCGCTCGTGCGACTCGCCGTGCACCCCCTCTCGCGGGCCGCCGCGCGTGGGCAGAAGGCCCGCACCAAGCTTCAGCCGCAGATCGCCGAGTTGCGCAAGAAACACGCCAAGAACCCCGAGCGCATGCAGAAGGCGCTCATGGAGCTGCACCGGGAGGAGAACGTCTCGCCGCTGTCGGGCTGCCTGCCCAGCCTCATGCAGATGCCCGCCTTCTTCCTGCTGTACCACCTCTTCTCCAGTCCGACGATCGGCGGCGACTCCAACGAACTGCTCAGCCACGATCTCTTCGGCGCCCCGCTCGGCGAGCACTGGCACGAGGCGCTCGCGGCCGGCGGACCGTTCGGCGCCCAGGGCGTCGTCTATCTCGGCCTTTTCGCGATCGTCGCCGTCGTCGCCACGTTCAACTACCGCCGTACGAAGCGCCAGCTCGCGGCCGCCCCGGCCACCCCCGCCACCGGTCCCGACGGACAGCCGGCGCCGGGCATGGGCCTGATGACGAAACTGATGCCGCTGATGTCCTTCTTCACGCTCGTCTCGGTGGCGTACGTGCCGCTCGCCGCCGCGCTCTACATCGTCACGAGCACCACCTGGACCGCGGTCGAGCGCACCGTTCTCTACCGCGACCTGCCGGCTGCGGGCGCCGCCGTGGCCGGCGTGGCCTAGGGCGTGTTTCGAAAGTCCCGCCTGCCGGGCGGCGCCTGGCACGCACGCTCGCCGCGTTGTCGGGCTCGCCCCGATACGCCCAGTATCGGGGCGACCCTCCGCCTTGCGATCGCACGCACCAGACGCCGCCCGGCCCGCCCTACGGGCGGACGACGC
>NZ_JBFBCG010000080.1:0-31682 GCF_040683105.1 Streptomyces sp. NPDC051020
CTGCTGGTCGTCGCGGTCACCTCCGCTTCCGTGCAGGACCGGGCCGGAGGCCGCGCTGTCCTGGCCCAGCTCGCAGCCGGCTTCCGCACGGTCAGCCACCGAGCACCGCCCGTCGTGACCACCCGGGCCCGCCTCTTCCGGGGGCCCGCACCTCACTCGGCAGGCCCGCGTCGGGCACAGGCAGCGAGAGTCCGGCCGACGTCCCGTATGGCATGCACCGCGGCCCGCTCGGTGCTGGGGCCCAGCACCGTGTCCCAGTGCGCCACCACCGCATAGGCCAGTCGGCGCCGCCCGACGATGACACCGGCGTCGGCGCGCACCCCGGTGTCGGTGCCGGTCTTGTTGGCGATCAGAAGCCCGTCGGGCAGCGGGTCCGGGAAGCCCGAGGCGTAAGGGTCGTGATCCACCAAGGCGGGGACCAGGCCGTGGTCGGTGTTGGCGCGCATCCAGCGCAGCAGCCCGGCGGAGGCTGCCGGGGAGCTCATCGTGCCGCGTACCGCATGGGTCACCAGCCGCGCCAGGTCCTGTGCGGTGCCGGTGGCGAAGACGGGGGGCACGTCCGGGCCCCGGATGTCACGGACCTTGTCGTGCAGCGTGAGGCGGTCGAGCCCGAGATCCGCCGCCAGCAGGGCCGTGGACTCGCGCCCCACCAGGCGCAGCAATGCGTTGGTGGCGGTGTTGTCGCTCACCGAAGCGGTCAGCCAGGCCAGGTCCTCGACGGTCCAGCCGCGCCTGCTCATCCGGCGCAGCAGACCGGTACCGTCCGCCACGTCCTCGTCGAGGATGTCCACGGTTCGGTCGGCGAGCAGCTCCCCGGTGTCCAGCCGGCGTGCGACCTCGGCGAGCAGCAGCAGTTTCGAGGCGGAGGCGACCGGCAGAACGGTGCGCTCGTCGACCCCCACCGTCTCGCCGCCGTCGATGTCGACGGCGGCGACAGCCAGGGTGAGTGGCAGCGCGGCCGAGCGCCGCGCCGCCGCGGTCACTTGGGCCAGACTCATCGGATCCTCACCACTTCTCCCGCCCGTGCCGCGGTCGGGCAGCCACCTCTTACTGCGACCCGTCCCGCCACTACGACGGTATCGATGCCTTCCGGTGCCAGGAGGGGACGGTCGAAGGTGGCGGTGTCGCGCACCGACGCCGGGTCGAGCACGGCCAGATCGCCGAGGGCGCCGTCGCGGACCACACCGCGGCCGGTGAGTCCGAACCGCCGCGCCGGCAGTCCGGTCATCTTGTGCACCGCGCTCTCCAACGGGAGCAGCTGCTTGTCGCGGCCGTAATGGCCGAGTACACGGGCGAAACTCCCCGCCCAACGAGGATGCGGCCGACCGGGTTTGGGGACGCCGTCCGAGCCGATCATCGACAACGGGCTGGCGAGCACCCGTCGTACGTCGTCCTCACGCATGGAGTGGCTGATGATGGTCACTTCGCCCTGCTCGGCAAGCAACAGGTCGCACGCGTGGTCGACCGGGTGGATGCCGCGCTCGGCGGCGAGGTCGGCGATGCTGCGGCCCTCGGCCTCGGGGTGGGCCTGCGCGGCGGCCACCGTGATGAGATCCCAGCCACCGTTTCCCACGGTGTTCTCCCACCCCTTGACGCCATGAGCGATGTCCGCCCTGATCCGGTCGCGCGTTTCCGGCCGGCGCAGCCGTTCCAGCAGAGCGCTGACACCGCCCTCGCTCGTCCACGGGGGCAGCATGGCGTGCAGGACGGTGCTTCCCGCAGTGTACGGATAGACGTCGCACAGCACGTCCACGCCTTCGGCTCGGGCCTGTTCCAGCCGGGGCAGGGTGCGCAGCGTGGCACCCCAGGCGTGCCGGCCCGCGGTCTTGTGGTGGGAGATCTGCAACGGGGCGCCGGAGCGGACCGCGATCTCCAGGGCCTCCTCCAGGGCCGACTCCACCTGAGACATCTCGTCGCGCAGATGAGTGACGTAGGGCTTGCCATGGCGGGCGGCGACCCTGGCCAGCGCGACGATCTCCTCGGTGTCGGCGTAGGTGCCGGGCGGGTAGATCAGCCCGGTGGACAGGCCGGCTGCTCCCTGGGTCAGCGCCTGGTCCAGCAGCGCGCACATGGTGTCCAGTTCGTCGGGCCCGGGTGGGCGGGCCTCGAAGCCCATCACTCCCGCGCGCAGCGTGCCATGGCCGACGAGCGAGGCGATATGGGTGCGACGCAGGGCGGGGTCCTGCCCGGCGGCGAATGTGTCGAAGTCCACCGCCGGCCGGACCGGGCCGAGTCCGAACGTCACCCTGAGATGTTCGGCGAGTACTGGCAGCCGTTCCGGGAGCGAGGGGAACAGGCTGGTCCCGCAGTTGCCGCAGATCTCCGTGGTGACGCCCTGAAGCAGCGGCGCGAGGCGGAGATCGTCTGTCGGCTCCGTGGTGCCGGCGCTGCCGAGGGGTGCCGCGAGGGCATCGGAGTGCGTGTGCACATCGATGAAACCGGGTGTGACGACCCGGCCCGTCACATCGAGGGTCTCGGCCGCCGCCGCCGGGGTACCGGCGGGGAGCACGGCGATCCGCCCGTCCACCACCGCGATGTCCGCCTCCCTGGCGGGTGCGCCGGTTCCGTCGACGAGCGTGCCGCCACGCAGCAGCAGATCGAGAGGGCGGCCCATCACAGCACCGTCGACAGGAAGGCCCGCGTGCGGTCGTGCCGCGGGTCGGTGAACAGAAGCTCCGGGCTTCCCGCCTCGACGACGGCGCCCTGATCCATGAACAGGACACGGTCGGCGACCTCGCGGGCGAAACCCATCTCATGCGTGACCACGACCATCGTCATACCGCTGCGGGCCAGGTCGCGCATGACGCCCAGGACCTCGCCGACGAGTTCGGGATCGAGGGCGGAGGTGGGTTCGTCGAAGAGCATGAGCGTGGGCTCCATGGCCAGTGCGCGGGCGATTGCCACGCGCTGCTGCTGCCCGCCGGACAGCTGCCCCGGGTAGTGGTCCGCCCGGTCCGCGAGACCGACGTCGGCCAGCAGTTGCCGGGCCTGCTTCTCGGCCTGCGCTCGGGACCGGCCCTTGACGGTAACCGGCCCCTCCATCACGTTCTGCACTGCCGTGCGGTGCGGGAACAGGTGGAACCGCTGGAACACCATGCCGATCCGTTCGCGCTGGCGTCGGATGTCGCGCGGGCGCCGTTCCCGCAGCACTCGGCCGGACGGGCCGTGCTGCTCGTAGCCGATCAGTTCACCGTTCATCCACACCCGCCCCGCGTCGATCTGCTCAAGGTGGTTGAAGCAGCGCAGCAGCGTGGACTTCCCGGACCCGGAGGGGCCGATGACACAGAGCACCTCACCGCTGCCGACGTCGAGATCGATGCCCTTGAGCACCTCGGTGTCACCGAATCGTTTACGGACCCCGCGGGCCTTGAGGATCACGTCGTTCATGCCGCTGCCCCCTTCTTGGCACGCCGGGGTACGAGATTGGTCAGGACCCTGCTCCGCAGCCCGGGAGCGGCGCCGGGGCTGTAGCGGCGTTCGACGGCGTGCTGGCCGATGCTGGCGATCGTGGTGAGCACCAGGTACCAGAGCGAAGCCACCAGGAGCAGCGCTACCACCTCGAAGTTGGCGAGGTAGAGGTGCTGGGAGACGGTCATCAGATCGGCGCCGGCGATGACCGAGACCAGCGAAGTCGTCTTGAGCATGGAGATGAACTGGTTGCCGAACGGCGGGATGATGACCCGCATCGCCTGCGGAAGGATGATGCGGGAAAGGATCTGACGGTTCGACATACCGATGGACGCGCCTGCCTCGCGCTGGCCGGGGTCCACGCTTTGAATACCGGCCCGAACGATCTCGGCCATGTAAGCGCCCTCGTTGATGGACAGGCCGAGCAGTGCCGCTACGAATCCGGTGATGACCTGGTTGGACTGCCAGCTGATGAGTTTGGGGCCGTCGAAGGGGATACCGATACTGATCACCGGGAACAGCAGGGCCAGGTTGAACCAGAAGATGAGCTGGACCAGCAGGGGGGTGCCCCGGAAGAACCAGGTGTAGGCGCCGGCGGTGAGACGCAGTACGGGACTGTCGGAAAGCTGCATCACCGCGACGACGATCCCGATGGCGATGCCGAGAGCCATCGAGACGAGGGTGAGCTGAATGGTCACCCCGAGGCCTTTGAGGATCACGCCGTCGAACTGGTACGCGGCGACGATGTCCCAGTGCAGATTGGGATTGACGATGACGGTGTAGGCGAGCCACACCGCGAACAGCGCCGCGGCAAGGACCGCCAGCCAGCGCCCGGGACGAGGGCGTTTGGTCACCTGGAGGGACAGGTCGTCCTCCTGCGGTCTCGCTTCCGCGGGGGCCGGATCCGGCGCCGCGCCGAGGGCGGCGCCGGGTATCTTCTGGTGGCTCATGTCGGTTCTCACTGCCCGTCGTTGACGGTGGCTGCGGGTACGGCGCTGTCGCCGACTCCCCAGGTGTCGAGGATTTTCTTGTAAGCGCCGTCGTCGATCAGTTCCTGCAGGGCCTTGTGGACAGCGTCGCGCAGTCCGGCCTGGCTCTTCGCGGCCGCGATGCCCCACGGGGCGGTGCCGTACTGCTCCGGCAGGACCTCGTACGCGTTGTTTTTCTTGGTGAACATCTTGGCGACGGGATAGTCGACGATGGTCGCGACCGCACGTCCGCTGTCCAGCTGGAGCAGCCCGGTCGGTGCGTCCTCGCTCTGGGAGATCCGCATCTTCTTCTGGCACTTGGCGTTCTGTTCCTCGCCGATCTGGAGGTTCGAGCTGCCCTTGGCGAGGACGACGCTCTTCCCGCACAGGTCCGCGAGTGAGTTGATGCCCTGCGGATTGCCCTTCTTCGTCATGATCACGCCGCCGGTGCGGAAGTAGTCGACGAAGTCGACCGCCTGGCGCCGCTGAGCACTGTCGGTCATGGATGACATGACCAGGTCGAACCGTCCGGATTCCAGCCCCGGGATCAGTCCGTCGAAGGCGGCATTGGTGAGTTCGAGCTTCAGTTTGAGCCGCTGGGCGATGGCCTTGGCCAGGTCGGGGTCGACACCGGTGAGCCGGGTGGTCCCGGGCGCGTACATCTCCATCGGCGGATAGCCGACCGCGGTGGCCACGCGCAGCACACCCTTCTGCCGGTACTGAGCAGGGAGCAGTTCGGCTGCGGTCCGGCCGGTGGCGGTCTGCGAGGCGCTGCCGGACGGGGCGTCGCCCTGACTGGAGCGTCCACAGGCCGTGGCCGCGAGGGCCAGGACGGCGAGGGCTGCCAGACAGCGCAGAGAACGGGGACGATTCATCGGATTCTCCCTCACGGGGTGGCGGTGCGCCGATGCTGGCAGTCGCGCCCGGGTGAATGGAAGATGATGAAGCTATTCATGCCTGACCATCGAAATCTGTACGGCTCCGAGTCCAGGCGAACCGGTCGCCGAACGGGAACGGGGCATCGCATGCGACAACCGCTCGGCCGGCGCGCTGCTGCTCGGTACCGACGGACTGCGCGCGGGCACCATGGGCTCCTCGGCAACGTCACGGACAGCGGCCGGCCGTCCGCATCCGAGTCCCCGGCCGCATCGGAATCCACGTCGCCGTCTCCGCCTTCGTCCTTGCCCGCGACCACGGCCTGGCGTCCCCACCGTGTCGACGTGGACCGCAGTGACACTGCTCGCCGTACGGGTGGTGGAGGCGATCGGGGCCCGACCCGCCGATCGGGGCGGGCGCGGCGCACGCGAAGAGGCGCATGGCCGCATGGGGGCCCTGCCGTCACCGGTGGACCGGGCAGGCCGCTGCATGCCGCTGCGGACGAGGCCGCACTTTCGGGTGATCGACGCGCAGTACGGCAGGATTCCGGCGGACGCGGTGGCGGATCGACGGGCACATGGTCGTCGATCCGCCACCGCGCGCCGGTTGGGCGACTCGTTCCTGCGCGATGCGGCAGCCCGGCTCGTGCGACGTCGGCGTGCCGATCCGGACCTTCGAAGGCGTGAGGACGCATCAGTTCCTCACCGACGGCACCCATCACAGCCATGTGAACAGGGGATTCGCGAGCCGACGCTCGCGGCGCGGCTCAGGCGCGCTGGTCGAGACCGGCGCTGAGCGGCGGCTGCGGGGCGTCGAGCAGCGAGGTGTCCACCTCTCCGACGCCCCAGCCGTACGCCAGCTTGTGCACTTCCAGCACGAAGAAGGAGTCGGTCGAGACGACTCCGTCGATGTGATGCAGCCTGCGGTTCATCAGGTCGGTGAAGTGGTTGGTGTCCCGGCAGATCACCTCCGCCATCACGTCGTAGGTGCCTGCCGTCATGATGACGTACGAGGTCTCGGGCAGCTCCCGCAGCCGTCGGCAGACCTCCTGAGCGCTGCCCGGCCTGACCCGGATGCCGACCATGGCGAACCGATCGAAGCCGATGGTGAGCGGGTTCGCGATGCCGACGATCTGGAGGGTGCCGTTGTCCTCCATGCGCTGGACGCGGTATCGCACGGAGGAGGCGGGGATGTTCAGTTCGTCGGCGATCTGGCTGTACGGGCGGCGGCCGTCCGCTTGGAGTGCGGCGATGATCTGGCGGTCGGTGTCGTCCAGGGGGCTGCCACCCAGCGTGCTCATGCTGTTGCTCCGGCTCTCATGTACGGCCCGCCACGGTGTGCGGGCCTGGATCTTTGGTCGTACGTGCCTATCCTGCCGGGCTCAGGAGTCGAAGCCGAGGCCGAGTCGGTCCAGGGTGCGCAGCCACAGGTTGCGATGGCCGTGCGTGTCCTCGCGGGCCAGGGACCATCGGGTGGCCTCGACGCCGAGATACCGGACCGGCTCCGGGGGGAAGGGCATCGGAGGGCGGCGGATCATGGCGGGCCGGAGCCGTTCCGTGCGCCGGCCGGAGAGCAGGTCCAGCATGACCTGGGCGCCGTAGCGCGTGGCGCCGACGCCGAGTCCGGTGAAGCCGAGGGCGTAGGAGATCCGGCCGCGCGCGGCGGTGCCGGCGAACATGCAGAAGCGGGTGGTGGAGTCGATGACACCGCCCCACGAGTGCGAGAAGCGGACGTCGGCGAGGGCGGGGAAGGCTTCGGCGAACTGGGCGGCGAGGGTGTCGAAGGTCGCGGGCCGCTGGGTGAGGCGCTCGTCGACCGGGTTGCCGTAGTGGTAGATGGCGTCGTAGCCGCCGAACAGGATGCGGTTGTCGTCGGTCTTGCGGAGGTAGTGGAACTGGTTGCCCGCGTCGGTGATTCCGTGCCGGCCGCTCCAGCCGATGGCGGCGAGTTGCTCAGCACTCAGGGGTTCGGTGGTCAACGCGTAGTCGTAGACCGGAATCATGCTGAGCGAGAGGCGCTTGAGCAGGGGCCGGTAGATATTGGTGGCGAGGGCGACCTGCCGGGCGCCGACCGCGGCATAGGGAGTTGAGAGGCGGACCCGTCCGGCGTGACGGGTGGTCAGGGCGGTGACCTCGGTGTGCTCGGCGATGCGGACCCCGAGGTCGAGGCAGGCGGCGCGCAGGCCCCAGACGAGCCGGGCAGGGTCGAGGAGCGCGTAGGCGGGGGACCAGAGGCCGGCGGTCCACAGGGGGGAGTCGACGTAGCTCCGCAGTTCGTCGCGGTCCAGCAGCCGGGTCTGTTCGCCGTACCGGTGGGCGAGAACGTGGGCGTCCTTGAGCCCATTCGCCTGCCATGGCGTGGCGGCGACGGTGACCTTGCCACTGCGCACGAATCCGCAGTCGATGCCGTGGGTGTCCAGATCCCGCCGGAAGGCATCGAAGTTGTCCATGCCCAGGCGGTGCAGCAGCCCGGCCTCGGTGGGCCACCGGTCGGCGCCGTTGGCGAGACCGTGGGTGATGCTGGGGGAGCAGAATCCGCCGTTCCGGCCACTGGCCGCGTGGCCGCAGGTGTTCTGTTCGAGGACGAGGACATCCCGTTCGGGGTGGGCGCGTTTGGCAAGCAGGGCGGTCCACAGCCCGGTGTAACCGCCGCCGACGACGGCGAGATCGCAGGTGGTGTCGGCGGTCAGCCGGGGCAGTGGTGCGGGGTGCTCGGGCCGGTCCAGCCAGTAGGGGGCGGCCTTCGTGTCACGCAGTCGGCTGCGGTGGTCGGTGGGGCGCGGGGCTGCGGTGGTCATGTGGCGGGTACCTCGTTGCCGGCTTGGTGGGGCAGTGCGGGCCGGGGCCCCGACGCTGGTCGGGGCCCCGGTCGGCGGACGGTCGGGTGAGCGCCGCGGTCAGAGACTGATGACGCCGGTACGGGTGTCGGTCATGTCCATGAGCGTCCACTTGCCGCCGATGCGGCCCCAGCCGGTGGAGCGGCTGCCGGCTCCACCGAAAGGCATGTTGATGTCCCACCAGTTGTTGCTCTCGTTCACGACGACCTGGCCTACCTCCATCTCCTCGATGAAGCGGAAGGCGGAGGTCATGCTGCGGGTGAAGACGGCACCCTGGAGGCCCAGTTTGTCGTCGTTGGCGATGCGCAGAAGGTCGTCCTCGTTCTGCCCGGTGATGATCGGGACGACCGGGCCGAAGGACTCCTCGCGGGACAGCAGGCTGTCCTCGGGCACCCCGTCCACCACGGTGAACTCGTAGTAGAGGTCTGTGGGGTGTCCCGAAGCGCGCTTGCCGCCGAGCAGGATGCGTGCGCCGCGCTCGCGGGCGTCCGCCATGTGGCGGTCCATCTTGGCCGCGACGCCCTCGTTGTTGAGGGGGCCCAGAACCGTCTTGGGATCGAACGGGTCGCCGAGGGTGATGCGCTGGGCCTCGCGGAGCACGGCCTCGACGAACTCGTCGTGGATGTCCGCGTGCACGATGACGCGTTCGGTGGCGCAACAGACCTGTCCGGCGCACGGATAGGCGCCGTTGACAGCGGCCTTGGCGGCGGCCTCGACATCGGCGTCGGCGAGGACGACGAGCGGCCCGTTGCCCGAGCACTCCATGATGGAGCGCTTGAGTCCGGCGGCGGACTGGATCTTCGCGCCGGTCGCGGTGGAGCCGATGAACCCGATCGCGTGGATGCCCTCGTGGCGTACCAGCGCATCACCGGTGTCGCCCTCTCCGGGCACGATGTTGACGAGACCGTCGGGCAGTCCGGCGGCAACGAATGCTTCCATCGCCTTGAGAACGGTGAGCGGGGTGTTGGCCGGCGGCTTGACGACATGGGCGTTGCCGGTGGCGAGACCGGGGGCGACGAACTCCGCGAGCATCAGCAGCGGGAAGTTCCACGGCGTGATGATGCCCCAAGTGCCCACCGGGCGCTGGAAGGTGAACATCCGCTTGGTGTTGTCGGTGGAGGGCAGCGTCTCACCGTGCAGTCGTACAGCGTCCTCGGCGTGCAGGTGGAAGAGCTTGGCCGCCTCCTCGATGTCGGCGACGGACTCGGCAAGCGGCTTGCCCTGCTCCAGGGACTGGAGGCGGGCGAGTTCGTCCACGCGCTTGCCGAGTTCCGTACCGATGCGGTGGCAGAGCTCGGCACGGGTCCACACATTGGTCGAGGCCCAGGCCCGCTGGGCCTCGTTGGCGGCACGCACCGCGGCGTCGACGTCGGCGGCCGCGGGCAGCGGGAAGGTGCCCACGAGTTCGCCCGTCGCGGGGCTGATGACCTCGTGGGTGGTCCCGGAGGTGCCTTCGGTGTATGCGCCGTTGATGAAGAGCTGGTGCCGGTCGGCGGTCGGGGTGGTCATGCGTTGGCCTCTCTGTCCTGTCCTGACCGGGAAAGGGCGCGTCGGCTCTGGGCCGCGCCGGCCCGAGTCCGGTGCGATGACTGGAGACTCACTGAGCAATCAAGAACTGTCAAGACTGCGGAATGAGCAAAAGTGAAAGTCGTCCATTGCTTGTTCGTGAGTATTGACAGGTGTTTTTCGTTCACCTATAACCAGGCCCCATCGACTCTCCTGTCTGCGCCCACCCTGAGGGGAACGCCATGTCATCCCAGCCACAGATCCCAGCCCCGCCCTCGCCGGACCCTTCGGACTCGTCGGGATCGGCGGGTGCGTCCGCCCCGGCACTGCCGAAGAAGATGAGCTGGTTCGACGGATTCGCGATGTCGCTGACCATGCCGGCGGCACTCATCGCCTCGCTCGGCGCCTCCATCGGCGGACTCGGCGCCTGGGGTGCGATCGCCCTGTGGGCGGCCTCGATGGTGCTGGCCACCGCGACCAACTGGATCTACACCGAGATGGCCGCGATGTTCCCCGACTCTTCCGGAGGGATCGCGCACTACGCGACCGAGGGCTGGAAGAAGCGGGCACCCGTGGTGGGTCCGATCGCGAGCATCGGCTACTGGTTCCCCTGGACGACGGCCCTCGCCGTCTACTCCGGACTCATCGGCTCGTTCGTCCAGGCCCAGTGGTTCCCCGGCCAGGATTGGAGCCTGGAGTTCGGGCCGGCGAAGGTGGACTTCCCCATAGCTGTGGGCCTGCTCGTGATGCTGCTGCTGTTCGGCGCGGCGATGATCGGCCTGCATGTCGCCATGTGGGTCGTCTACGTCACCGGCGGTGCGCTACTTGTGCCGCTCGCCGTATTCATCGTCCTGCCGCTGTTCTCCGGTGACTGGAGCGCGCAAGGCCTGCACTGGAATCTGCACGGCGCTGCGGGACTGCGCGAGGCGCTGGTGTGGCTGTACGTCATGGCGTGGACGTCGTTCGGAGTGGAGGTGTGCGCGACCTTCGCCCCCGAGTACAAGGACACGGTGCGCGACACCTCCCGGGCCCTGCGCGCCGGTGTGCTGTTCTCCCTCGGTGTGTTCATCCTGCTGCCACTGACCCTGTCGGGGTACGTCGGCGAGAAGGCCATCGGCGAGAAGCCCACCACCTTCTTCATCGGAGCCTTCCAGGACCTGGTGGGCGGCGCCTCCGACCTCATGGTGGTCTTCCTCATCGCCTCGCTGCTGCTCATCATGATCACCGGTCTCGCGGACGGTTCCCGGGTGCTGTACGAGATGGGCAAGGCGGGGCTCACCATCAGGCAGGTGGGGGTGCTGAACAAGCGCGGGGTGCCGGCCCGGGCGCTGCTGGTGGCCCTGGTGCTCAATGTCTTCGTGCTGACGGTGCTTCAGACCCCGCTGGCCATCATCGTCACGGGCAACCTGGGATACATCCTCACGCATGTGCTGGCGGTCTCCGGTTTCGCGCTGCTGCGCAAGGACCGTCCCGACGCCGTGCGTCCCATCCGGCTGCCCCGGTTCTTCGTGCCCCTGGCCTGGACGCTGACCGGGTTCCTCACCGTGGTGCTGGTGGTGGGCGCGACCGGCTTCTCCATCACCGGATACGGCGGCTACACAGAACTGGGAGTGGCACTCGCCGTGCTGGTCGTGGCGGTACTGCTGTGGCTGTACCGGACCAAGGTGCAGGACCGGCACCTCACCGACGACCGCCCGGCCTGACCAGGCCGGCGCACAGGCTTCAGCTTGACTCCGTCGGGGATCTTGGGGTTTTCCAGTGCGGCAGCGTGATCAGCGGGCATGACCGGGGCTGCTTCGAAGGCCGATGCAGTTGTCGAGGTGTCCGTTGTCTCTCCGTCCCCGTCGGGTGAGCAAGTCCCGTCTCTGACTGCGCAGGTCGCGCGGGCGAGTAATCCGGGCGGTACGACAGCGATGTGGGTGAGAGACCGCCTGGACGGGCTGTGGTGGCCCTGAGGGCAGGTGACCTGCCCTCAGGGCCAGGTCAGCAAGGGGTGGCACGGTCGCTACCCGACTTCCTCGCCCACAGTGGCCCCGCTGATCGTGGCGCGGTTCACCAAGGGCCAGCGCCAGCCGTGCCCGGTTCGCGCCCAGCGCACCACCTCCCGCGACAGCGCCCGTAACGTGGGCTTTCCCCCGCGAGAACTCCGCGACCTGCAAGTCCGCGCTGCCGGTGTTCGCCCCCGAGACGATCAAGCGCGTGGCCCATCGGTATTCGTACAACGGCGGCGAGGAATGCTCCGTCGAGCTGGTGGCAACCACCCGAACTCGACGCGCTCACCCGGCACGTCCGCTCCTTCGCGGCCATGCTTACCGAGCGCCAGGGTGAGCGCCCGCCGGACCGGTTCGACGCCGTGCGGCAGGACGACCTGCCCAGCCTCCATACCCTCGCCGCCGGTATCGATCGCGACCTCGGCGCCGTCATCGCCGGCCTGACCCTGCCCTGGAACTCCGGCGGCGTCGAAGGCCACGTCAACCGCATCAAGGTGCTCAAGCACCAGATGTTCGGCCGCGCCGGTTTTCAACTGCTCGTAAGCGGGTCCTCCTCGCTCCGTAATCCGGTCAGTACAGCGCTCGGCAGGGACATAAGATCGCGGCGTGTCGATCAAGTACGAGTGGCGGGGCGACTTCGAGAACGCCTCCCTCAACGCGCTGCACGCCGACGGCTTCGGCCACCCGGTCACTCAGATCGACTGGCGAGCACGACTTGAGCGCCACAGCCTCGGCTGGGTCTGCGCGTGGGAAGACGGCTCTCTGATCGGCTTCGTCAACGTTGCCTGGGACGGCGGAGCTCATGCCTTCCGGGCCAGTCCCCGGCGCTTCTCACAGAGTGCGGTGCATGATGTGCAGCCCGACATAGCCCTTCTCTGGGTGGCGGAAGCCCTCCGGCAGGGTGCCCAGTACCTCAAAGCCGAGTGCCCGGTACAGGTTCACCGCATGGACGTTGGTCTCCACAACCGCGTTGAACTGCATCGCCCGGTAGCCCGCAGCACGCGCCCACTGCATCGTGTATTCGCATAGCGCGCGCCCCACGCCCTGCCCGGAGTGCGCCGGGTCGACCATGTAGCTGGCGCTCGCGATGTGCGATCCGTTGCCCATGTGGTTGCGGTTCATCTTTGCCGTGCCCAGGACCGTACCCGAGTCGTCCACCGCGACGACGGTCCGGTTGGGGGATGGCAGGATCCACCAGTCACGGCCTTGGTCCTGGCCGAGATCCGTCGGATAGGTGAAGGTCTCACCTGCGGCGACGATGGTGTGGAAGAAGGGCCATATGGCGGCCCAGTCCTCGGGGTTGGCTTCCCTGATCAACATGCGGTCAGGATGCCTGAACGGGAACGCGACCTCCAGCAATTTACCCGCCCCGAACATCGTCGGATTCTGCGGGTGACCCCCATCTGGCGGGGGCTCGGGTACAGGAGCTGGGGTGCGCGCCACGGCGAGCCAGAACTTCCCCGAGACCACGCCTGCCGCGGCCTCGCCGAGCCCCAGCTCGGCGAGGCCGCGGCGAGACGGGTTCGTCGTCCACCACGCCCATCATCGGTGGTGCGGCTGTCGCCGTGCTGCTGGCCGGTGGCGGCATCATGTGGTCCGTGCTCAAGCGTCGCACCGCGCAGGGCTGACGTAGCTCAGTAGTCCGCTGGTTCGGGCGCAGGACCGCGCAGGGACCGCCGGGCGAGGGGCGTGCCGCATCACGCAGTGTGTGACGGCGCGCTCCTCACTGCTTCCTCAACGTCGTTCCTTCGTGGGCTCGGATGGATCCGGGGTATCCGCAGGCTCTGCGGACTCATGGGCCTCCATGGCAGTCGCCGCGGCAGTGACCGGGGGCCCGGAGGCGGGCGGTGTGGCAGGTCCGATCTCGCACCACACCGCCTTCCCCTCGCCGCGCGGCTCGACGCCCCAGCGAACGGCGACGGCGTCGAGGAGCAGCAGGCCGCGTCCCGATGTCGCCGTTTCGCCGGGAGTCCGGCGCCTCGGCCAGGCACTGGAGCGGTCCTGCACCGAAAGCCGCACCCGGCGGACAGGCTCCGGAAGGACCTCCAACGTGAGCACAGCCCCGCCTTCGGTGTGCAGAAGCACATTCACCAGCAGCTCACCGGTGACCAGTTCGGCATCGTCGGCGAGATCGGCCATGTTCCAGTCCTGCAGTGCCTGACGCACGATGGAGCGGGCGTCGGAGAGACCCTCGGGATCCGCCTGGTGGATGTACTGGTGCAGGCGCGGCGCCCGCCGCGAACCCGGGTCCGGACTGCGCCGGAGGATCAGCAATGCCACATCGTCCCCCGCGTCCCAGTGCTCCCAGAGCCGGTCGGACACATGGTCGGCCAGCGCCTGCGCACTCGCGGGCCCCGTGCTCACCTCGTGGATCAGTACACGGACACCTGATTCGATATCGGCGCCCGGTTTCTCCACCAGCCCATCGGTGTACAGGACAAGGGTCTCGCCGGGCACCAGGTCGAGACGCGTCTCCGGGTACTCCTCGTTCCCGAAGTCCGTGGAGAGCCCGAGAGGCAGACCGCCCTGTATCTGCGGAGTGCCGACGCGGCCGTCCATGTGCCGGATCAGCGGACCGAAGTGCCCGGCGCGGACCACGCGTACGGTGCCCGAGGGGAGGTCGACCTGGGCGTATGTGCAGGTGGCGAAGCGGTCCGTGTCCAGTTCGGCGAGAAAGCGCGAGGCCCGGGCCAGCACCGTCGCCGGAGGGTGTCCCTCGCCCGCGTACGCGCGCAGGGCGATGCGCAGCTGGCCCATGATGGCGGCCGCATGGGTGTCATGTCCTTCCACGTCGCCCACGACGATGCCGAAGCGGTGCTTGGGCAGGGCGATCACGTCGTACCAGTCGCCGCCGACCTGCCGCCCGCTGCGTGCCGCGTGGTACCGCACGGCTATCTCGCCGCCCTCGATCTCCTGGATCCGCCGGGGAAGCATCGCCGACTGCAGCCCGGTGGCGAACTCCCGCTCCTCGTCGAAGAGGGTCGCCCGCTGCAGTGACTGGGCCACGATCGCCGCGAGCCCCAGACACAGGTTGCGTTCGTCGGCGTTGAAGGCCGTCTGCTCACAGTAGAAGAGCGCGAGACCGCCCAGTGATCGCGCCTGCGCGACCAGCGGAAGATAGGCGGCGGCGCGGAACTTCAGCTGGTCCGTGTACGGCTCCAGGGCCGGATACCGCCGTAGAAGGCCGGCGATTGAGGTCATGAAATGGGGCCGACCGCTGAGGACCGTATCGGCCAGCGGGAACCGCGGATCGAGGTTCCCGGACCCGATCTCGATGATGCTCTCCGGCGCGACGCCGCTCACCGCGATGACATTCATGGAGGTGTTCTCCACCAGACCGAGGGCGAGACCGTCCGCGCCGAGCATGGCCAGACTGCTGGGACCGGCGAGCGTGGTGGTCACGTCGTTCACGCTCACCGCACGCGACATCGCACTTGTTGTGCGTTCAACGATGCTGGTCTGGCGTTGGCGGCGTTTCTCCAGGTCCAGCACAAAGGCCGAATGGGTGACCTCCGCCGTCGCATCCCGCACGACCCCGATGACCCGGTGCGCCCGCCCGTCGTCCGTCCGCAGAATCCGCGCCTGGACATGTGTCCACTGGTGGGTGCCGTTCTCACGCGGAACCTGGAAATGGACGCTGTACGAACTATGGCCACCCGTGATGGCCTCGTCGATCGCAAGTTCCAGCCGGGCCCGTTCCGCCGGGTCGAGCCGCGAAACGAGAATTCCCGGGTCGGGGGTGAACTCCTCCGGGTCCAGTCCGAAGACGAGCAGACCTGCCGCGTCGATGTCCAGTGACCGCGCATCCAGGTCCCACTCGAAGCTGCCCGTGCGATTCAGGGCAAGCCGCTCCTCCGTCCCGGTCTCGCCACTGTACGGCCGGTCGATCTGCAGGCGGGGCGTATGGTCGGAGTCTGGCTCCCGGTCGTGGTCGGTCATTCCTGCTCCGGAGATCGTCCGGCCGGATTGGCGGACAGTACGGCCTGTATGTGCGTCTTGTGCGCGTCTCAATTGTCGAACTCGTCCCCGAGTGCTGCCACAGCGGACCCGGGGCTCCCACGGGCCCGCCGAACGCGTCCCTGCGGCTCCGTGGTACCCCTGCTGCCTCGACCTGCGGACCGCCACCGCAGAATGAGCAACGGAAGATCGTCCGTGACCGGCGGGCGGTACAACCCAGGGGCTGACCGGAGCGCACTGATGAACAACGAAGACCCCGTCCTGCTGCACACCGAGGGCCGCACACGGCACATCACGCTCAACCGCCCACGCGCCCTGAATGCGCTGACCCACACCATGGTGCTCCACGTCGACGAAGCCCTCACCGGGGCAGAACACGACGACTCGGTGACCGCGGTGCTGATCAGCGGGGCGGGGGAGCGCGGCCTCTGCGCAGGCGGCGACATCCGCGCCGTATATGAGGACGCCCGCGCGGGCGGCTCCGCATCGCTGGACTTCTGGCGTGACGAGTACCGGCTCAACGCTCGTATCGCCCGCTTCCCCAAGCCGTACGTCGCGCTCATGGACGGCATCGTGATGGGTGGCGGGGTGGGCATCTCGGCCCACGGAAGCGTCCGTGTCGTCACGGAACGCTCCCGCGTCGCCATGCCGGAGACCGGTATCGGCTTCGTACCCGACGTGGGCGGGACCCATCTCCTCGCCTCCGCACCCGGTGAACTCGGCACCCACCTGGCGCTCACCGGGGTCGCCGTCGGAGCGGCCGACGCCTTGCTGTGCGGGCTCGCGGACCATTTCGTACCGTCGCTGCACCTTCCGGAACTGACCCGGGAGCTGGCCGGGGCCGCCACGCCCGCCGACGTGACGGAGGCGGTGCGGCGGTACGTCACCGAGGCGCCGGTCGCCGAACTGGCCGCGCATCGCGACTGGATCGACGCCTGCTATGCGGCGGACTCGGTCGAGGAGATCGTCCGCCGGCTCCAGAACTGCGGCGTACCCGCCGCGAAGGAGACCGCCGAGACGATTCTGGCCAAGTCGCCCACCGCACTCAAGGCGACCCTTGCCTCAGTGCGCAGCGCCCGGCTCCTCAACAGCTTGGAGGAGGTGCTCGAGCAGGAGTTCCGCGTCTCCTGCACCGCCTTCACCCGGCCCGATCTGGTGGAAGGTGTGCGCGCCCAGATCATCGACAAGGACCGCAACCCGCAGTGGAGCCCGGCCCGGCTGGACCAGGTCACGACGGCTGACGTGGCAGCGTTCTTCACCCCGTTGGGCGGCCGCGAACTCGGACTCGCCCGTGACGGCTCGGCCGCCGGCTGAGGCACGCGGCGACCCGGGCACGACTCATGCACCGGGAAATGCGGCCGAGCGGGAAGCGGCGCGGGGCGTTGCCCGCTCATTTGCTTCGGAGCTCGTGGGGCCCGCTCACCCTACGGAACGGAACTTCGCTCAGGCGGCCGCCCGGTCCCATGCCCGACGGTCGCCCCGCGGCCTGTAGTGACGCAACTCCTGGGTACGTGCCACCGGTCGCCGCATTGCCGCAAGGTCGCCCACCTGGCCATGGGCGCGCGCCTGCATCAGGATGCTGCCCAGCGCGGTTGCCTCGGCGGGACCGGCGGTGACGGGCAGCCCGGTTCATCACGCGTGAGGGAGCTCGGGCGGCCCTGCGCCCCGGCGAGCGGCTACCGCATCGAAGAGATCCCAGCCGTCGAGCTGCTCGGTCGAGGGGGTGTCCGGGTGCCACCCGCCGGACACCGCCTCGTCGAGCAGGGCCCTGACGGTTCCGGGCTTGTGCAGGTTCAACCAGCCGCCTTGCGTGGTGCCGACGGCTCCCGAGGGGAGAAAGCCGTCGGGGACGAGTCGGCCGGTGCCCTCCTGGAATACGATCAAGAGCCGCCCGCGTGCACGGTAGTGGCGGATCGTGAGGATCTCGCGGCAGTTGCGGTACGTGCCCTCCTCGACATCGTGGTCATGACCGACCGACCAGAGGAACGTCTCGTCGTTCACCACGAGACGCCGGGCGTTCCTGCTGCTTCGAACCATCGGCGGACCGCCGTCCTTGTCGTCGTGCCTGCGGTCAGAAGAACAGCCTGACCTTTGTCTCGATCAGCAGGGGCTCACCGGTCCTGCGCCACGCGGCGCAGCGCCTCCCGCACCGAGAGGGCCGCGGGTAGAGGAACGCCTGCTCGCGGGTGTCGGTCCGGTGCCACGAGAGGGTGCGCACCACGACCCGGGCACCGACGGGATCGCCACGGCGGGCCTCCGGGTCCGTGACCGCCTCGGCGGCCGGCTCCCGCATCACACCCCCGGCGAGGGACTCTTCGTACTCCGCCGCCGGTTCCGGCTCCGCTGTGCAGGCGAACGCGCAGGACGGGGCCCTTCCCCCGGGCAGTGGTTCGAGGTCCGGCTCCACCTTTCCGGACGTCGGCACGCAGGCGCCGATCGTCGGGCGTGGGTACACCTTTACGCCCCGAAGAGGGCGGGCGAGTGCTTGCGTCCGCGGAGCTGCAGTCATGGCAGCCACCGTAGGGGCGGTGGCACCGCTGTGTCACCGGCATGCCGGCCGCGGTGCCCCGGCTTGCCCGCGGGCACCGGGGGCGGCCGCCCGTTCCTGCCCCTGGGGAACGAATCGGCCGCCGCCGGCACCGCAGCCCGGTCCGCCACACTGCGAGGTATGCAATGTCTCGTGCTGCTCAGCGACCGCTGCCGGACATGCTCGGCTGCAGGGTCCGCACGAGGTCGAAGAACCGGGCCTCATTACCGCAGAGCCCTGCACGTTGCAGCGCACCGTCGGCCTCCGCCATCGGTGAGGCGAGCAGGGGCAGGTACAACGGCGCCTCGTCCGGGTGCGCGAGGGCGGCCCGAGTGGCCTCCAGCAGCCGGACGTACGCCTGGGCGGCGACGAGTTCGTCATTGCGCATCTCAGCATCTCCTGGTCAGAGGTGTCGGACCATCAAGCATTTCTCATGGGTCTGACATTGATACTCGTCACCGGGTTCCGGTGGCCGTGGCTCTCGGTCCGGCCAACGTCCTGCTGGGCTGTCCTGCGATGGGTTCGTCCGGCTGCCGGGACCCGTTCCCCATGGCTCCGGCCAGGTGGAACACGACCTGCTGGGAGCTTGGCCAGAAGCCCCCTCAACGTCCTGTCTGTCCCACCCGGCCGGACGTCACCTCCGGCTAGGAGTGCGCTGACGATCTTGGAATCGCGCCCGACTTGCACCAGATTGCCCCGATCGACATTTACTGGCGAAGCGGGGCAAGTCAGGCAGTCGAAGCAAGATCTTCAGCAAACTCCTAGGAAGGCGGCTCGCCGAGCACGGGGCGCGCTCGCAGGCGGCGTACGAGCACGCGTGGGAGATCCGCGACGAGTACGGCTGCCGGGACTTTGTCGCGGGCGAGGCGGAGTTATGGGAGTTCCTGGCGGCGCGGGTGTGGTCGTCGCTGGAGGGGCCGCGGGCCGCCCACTGGGAGAGCAGTGCTGTCACGCGTGGATCCGTTTCTCAGCGTCCTCTCAGTGGACGCCACCCAGGCTGGAGGAGTGACCGGGAACGACCGAGCACCTCGTGGACCGGAAGGATGGATTCCATGGCCCCGCGTACCGTCGCCCTCCCCGTCGATCCGGCCCGCGGCCGCACCGCCCCGAGGGCTGCGGACACCGCCGGCAGACTGCACTGTTTCTTCGAGGACGCCTGCGACCGCACGCCGTCGGCCGTCGGTCTCGAATGCGGAACACACCGTCTGACCTACGCCGGCCTCGACGCCCGAGCCAATCGAGTCGCCCACCGGCTGCGCAGTATCGGCATCGGTCCGGGCAGGCGCGCGGCTCTGCTGCTGCCCCGGTCCGTGGACATGTACGTGTACATGCTGGGCGTCTGCAAGACGGGTGCGGCATTCGTGCCGATCGACCCCGCGGCGCCGCCCGACCGGGTCGCCTTCATCTTGAGTGACGCGGGCGCCACCGTGGTGCTGACCACGTCCGCTCTCGCGGCCGACGCCACCTGGGCGCGGCCCTGCCGGGCGTGCCCGGTGATCGAGATCGACGCGTGCGTCGGAGATCTGCCACCAGTGGCGTCCTCGCGCCCGCCTGCCGAGGCCGGGGGCGAGGATGATCCTCTCGCTTACGTCATGTACACCTCGGGGTCCAGCGGCCGGCCCAAAGGCGTGGAGATCGCCCAGTCGAGCATCTGCAACTTCCTGCGCGTCGTGTCCCCGGTCTACGGCGTCCGGCCGCAGGACCGGGTGTACCAGGGCATGACCATCTCGTTCGACTTCTCCATCGAGGAGATCTGGCCCACCTGGGCGGCCGGCGCCACGCTCGTCGCCGGACCGGACGGCTCGGGACGGCTCGGCGACGAACTCGCCGACTTCCTCGAGGAGCACGACGTGACCATGCTGTACTGCGTACCGACGCTGCTGGCGACGATCCCGCGCGACCTCCCGCGGATCCGCAGCATCGTCGTGGGCGGTGAGGCCTGCCCTGCCTCACTCGTCCAACGGTGGAGCAGGCCGGGACGGCGCATCCTCAACACATACGGGCCGACCGAGGCCACCGTCACGGCGACCTGGCAGGAACTTCTGCCGGGGCGACCGGTGACCATCGGCCGCCCCCTGCCGACGTACTCGGCGGTCCTCCTCGACGAGCGGCGCCGGCCGGTGCCGCACGGCGCCGTCGGCGAGATCTGCCTGGGCGGTCCCGGCCTCGCCCGTGGCTACGCGGGCCGGCCGGACCTGACCGCCGACCGCTTCGTCGAGCACCCCCTGGCGCCCGGCGGCGGCCGCCTGTACCGCACCGGAGACCTCGGCAGGATGACCGACGAAGGGGAGATCGAGTACCTCGGCCGGGCCGACGCCGAGGTGAAGATCCGCGGCTACCGGGTGTCGCTGGACGAGATCGACAACGTACTGATGGAGGACCCCGGCGTGGCTCAGGCGGGCACCGCCCTCGTGGCCGGGCGCAATGGGCACGACGGTGACCGCGTTCTCGCCGCCTACGTCGTGCGCACCAAGAACGGCGCGCTTACCGACGACGCCCTCGCCGCCCGGCTGCACGAGCGCCTGCGTCGCTCGCTGCCCGCCTACATGGTGCCCTCGGCGCTGGACTTCCTCGACCGGCTGCCGGTCATGCCGAGCGGCAAGACCGACCGCACGCGGCTGCCCGCACCGACCGGCCGCCGCCTCGTCGGCACCGGCCACGTGGCGCCGGCCCGCGGCGAG
Organism: Streptomyces sp. NPDC051020; assembly: GCF_040683105.1. NCBI lineage: Bacteria > Bacillati > Actinomycetota > Actinomycetes > Kitasatosporales > Streptomycetaceae > Streptomyces > Streptomyces sp. NPDC051020. Next base: position 20,751 of record NZ_JBFBCG010000080.1, read on the forward strand.
CTGGAGACGAGGGTACGCAGCGCCTGGGCGCAGGCGCTCGGCATCGCACCCGAGGAGCTGTCGGCGGAGGCCGACTTCTTCACCGATCTCGGCGGTCACTCCCTGCTCGCCGCCCGAGCCGTGTCGCTGCTGCGCGGCCGGGACGGCGGGACCGGCCCCACACTGCGCGACCTGTACGAGAACCCGACCGTGCGCGCGTTCGCGGCACGCTTGCGTGCCTCCGCGGATGCCCCTCGCCCGTCGGAGCAGCCCCGCCCGGCGCCCCTGCGGCACGGCCGCGCGAGGATCGCGCGCGCCGGCCTGGCCCAGGCGGCGGCCTTCTACGGGCTGCTCTTCCTGTTGACAGGACCGGTGGCTGTCCCCTACGCACTGCACCACGGTCAGGTATCGGGCCTGGGGGCCGTGGCGCCGACGATCGCCGTGCTCGCCGGTTACGCCGCCGTACGCTGGCTCGTTCCCCTCGCTCTCGCGCGACCGCTGGCGGCAGGCATCCGGCCCGGTCGGTACCCGCTGTGGGGGGCGACGTACCTGCGTCTGTGGGTGCTGGACGTGCTGCTGCTACAGGGCATCAGCCCCGTGCGGATGCTCAGCGGGTCCCCGCTGATGGGCCCCTACCTGCGGCTCCTCGGCGCGCGCATCGGCCCCCGCACCACCATCGCCACCGGCTTCGTCGGCCTGCCCGCGCTGCTGCGCGTCGACCGCGACGCCACGGTCGGCTACAACGCCACGCTCCGTCCCTGGCAGGTCGTCGACGGCTGGGTCACGGTTGCCCCGATCACCATCGGCGAGCGGGCGTACGTCGGCGCCAATGCGGTCCTCGAACCCGGCGCGCATCTGGGCCCCCAGTCCGCACTTGGCGAGCAGTCCGTGGCAGGCCCGAACGAGGCGGTCCCCGCCGGAGGGCGCCGCGCCGGATCGCCCGCACGCCGGGTCGAGGCACTCTCCCCGCTCGTCGAGTCGATGCTGCGAAGCCGGGCCGAGATGGACCGCTGGCGGCCGCGGCAGCTGGCCGCCGCCCTGCTCGGCCTGGCCCTGCTGGAAGTGGCCGTGATCACCATGCCGCTGCCGAGCTTCGCTCTGCTCTGGTGGGCCTGGCTGTACGGCGGCACGCCCGCCGGTCTGGCCGCCACCGCGCTGTCCGGCCCGGTCTTCGTGGTCACGGTGTGCGTGATCGTCGCCGTCGGCAAGCGGGCTGTCCTGCCGAGGACACCCCTGGGGATCCACCCGGCGCGCTCGGCACTCGGCGTGCGCAAGTGGATCGCCGACAAGCTGCTGGAGCACAGCCTGCTCCTCACCAACTCGCTCTACGCCACGCTCTACACAGTTCCGTGGCTGCGGCTGCTCGGCGCCCGCGTCGGCCGGCGCGCAGAAGTCTCCACCGCGGCGCACATAGACCCGGACCTGCTCACGCTCGGAGATGGCAGCTTCGTCGCCGACATGGCCGGCATCGGTGTCGCGACCTTCGCGGCCGACCGCATGGCGTTCTGGCCCACCGAGGTAGGCGGACGCGCGTTCGTCGGCAACGCGGCGCTCGTTCCCGCCGGAACGCGGCTCGGCCCGGGCTCTCTGGTCGGAGTGGGCACGGTGCCGCCTCCGGACCAAGTGCCTGCCGACAGCACCTGGCTGGGCTCGCCCGCCCTGCGGCTGCCGGTACGCCAGGCCAGTGGGCCGTACCCTGAGGAGCTGACGTTCCGGCCCACCCGCAAGGCCGTGCTCGGCCGCCTGGCCATCGAGTTCTTCCGCGTCACCATGCCCGCCTCGGTGCTGGCCACTAGCGCCTTCCTGTACCTGCTGGCCGTGATCGGCACTGCCCGCAGTACAGGACCACCGGTGTCGCTGCTCGTGTCGCCGTTCCTCGCCATGGGCGCGGTGCTGGCCGTCATCGGGTACTGCGCGCTGGCCAAGTGGGTGGTCGCCGGAAGGTACCGGCCGCGCGTCGAGCCCCTGTGGAGCCTGTTCGTGCGCCGTACGGAATTCGTCACCGGACTCATCGAGGCGGCCGCAGTCCCGGAGGGCGTGAGCTTCCTGGTGGGGACGCCGTTCCTCCCGCCGGTGCTCCGCCTGTTCGGCGCCCGCATCGGCCGGCGCACCTGGATCGGAACCACGTTCCTCACCGAGTTCGACCTGGTGGAGGTGGGCGACGACGCCGCGATCGGCATGCAGGTCTCACTGCAGACCCACCTGTTCGAGGACCGCGTGATGAAAATGTCGACGGTGACCGTCGGCCCCGGCGCGAGCATCGGCCCCCGGACGATCGTGCTCTACGACGCGGTGGTGGGCGCCGATGTCCGGCTCGGGGCACTGTCCCTGGTCATGAAGGGCGAGCGGCTGACGCCGGGAACGAGCTGGCACGGGCTCCCCGCCGAAGGGCTCACCGCCGCGGCCACCGGGCGTTGTACGAGGTCCGAGCCGACGAAGCATGCGAGCTGAGGCAGCCATGGCGCACTCCGACACCACCGCGGGGCGCCGCCCCCTCGCCCTCGTCTACCGGGGGCCGGCCTCGCTGCCCGGCTGCCCCGAGGCGGTCGCCGGACTTCTTGCCTCCGGTCCGTGGGATCTGGACGTTCGCTTCACCGGCCCGGACGAGGCACTCCCACTGTCGGCCGAGTCCCTGTCACACGCCGTGCTGTACGCCCAGCCCGGGGGAGGCACGCTCTCCCGCGCCTACCGGAAACTGCGGCGGCAGCGCCGGGCGATCCGCGACTTCGTTCACGACGGCGGGCGCTATCTGGGATTCTGCCTCGGCGGCTACCTCGCCGGGGCCACCCCGGGCTTCGGTCTCATTCCCGGCGATACCGACCAGTACATCTCCTCCCCAGGGGCCACCATCCATGACGAGGGCAACACGCTGGTCCGGGTGTCGTGGCGGGGCCGCCCACGCACCGTGTTCTTCCAGGACGGCCCCCTCTTCGTCCTCGATGAGCACGCCGACGCCCGGGTCCTCGCCACCTACGACAACGGCACCCTCGCCGCCCTCGTGGCCCCCTTCGGTGGCGGCCGCGTGGCGGTCACCGGGCCGCACCCGGAAGCCACGGACGGCTGGTACACCGACCACGGCCTGCCGGTTCACCACACCCGGGATCTGGCCCTGGACCTGGTGGAGGCGGTGATGCAGGGGTGACCTCGCCGCCCGCCCTGTGGTCCGTGCGCCCGGACCCATGGATTGCGCCGACGTCGCTGCATGCCGAAGAACGGCGGCGGGCTCTCGCCTTCGCCCAGGCCATGATCCGCGACCGGTACGTTGCCGCACATCGCACTGCGCGTCCTCCTCGCCGCTCGGCTCGGCGTCGCGCCACGGCAGGTGGCGCTCACCCGGGAGCCATGCCCGGTGTGCGGCACACCGCACTTCTCCCTGGCCTACAGCGGCGACCGCTGCCTGCTCGCGCTTGCCGACACGGCCGTCGGCGACGATGTGGAGCGCATTCCCGCGCGCGGCGCCGTGACCGGACTCGTCCCTGACCTGCACCCGCGGGAGCAGGCCGAACTCGGCCCTGCCCGAGGACGAGCAGCCCCTGGCCTTCGCCCGGACCTGGCTGCGCCAGGAGGCCTACCTCAAGGCCTTGGCACGGGCCTGACCCGGGGGCTGTCCACCGACTACGCGTCGGCACCGGCGCCGCGCCGGCCGAGGGGCTGCCGGGCTGGACGATCGCAGACGTCACCATGGACGGAAGCCGGACCGCGGCGATCGCCATACGCGGCGGCTGACGGCACATGCGGCCGGTCCCTGCTTCGCGAGGCAGGGACCGGCCGCATGTGCCGTCAGCCGAACGGCTGATCGGCGACGCGCGACGTGCGCACCAGGCGCTGCCGCTCGTCGAGGTCCGTCTCCCGCCGTCCCTCTGGCCGCCCGCCGACTCGCCGGACGTCGCTTGCCCGCCGGTCGCGGTCGTCGTCGTGCCGCACGTGCTCCCGGGTGTCCCGGTCCCGGCGCTCGTCCCGGAGGCCCTTCATCGTTCCTCACCTTGCCCGGCCGTGCCTGTTTGACGATTCCAGCCTGTGACCGGGGCACTGAGAGGAGGCTGAGAGCCGAACCGATCCTCAGGGTCCTCTCAGCAAACAGCCGCTGGTCCGGAGCTACGGTGGATGGAGGGAGAGGCTGCCATGCGGATGCTGATCATCGAGGACGAGCAAGCACTCGCCGAGGCGATCGCCGACGGACTTGCCGCGGAGGGCTTCGTCGCCGACATCGCACACGACGGCGCGGACGGACTGTGGCGGGCCCTCCACGAGCCCTACGACGTCATCGGGCTGGACATCATGCTGCCCTCCATGTCGGGGTACGAGGTGCTGAAACGGCTGCGGGCGGCCAGGGTCTGGACGCCGGTGCTGATGCTCACGGCGAAGGACGGGGAATACGACGAGGCGGACGCCCTCGACCTCGGCGCCGACGACTACCTGAGAAAGCCGTTCTCCTACGTGGTGCTCGTCGCCCACCTGAGGGCCCTGCTGCGCCGCGGAGCACCCGCCCGGCCCGCCGTGCTCACCGCCGGCGACCTCACCCTGGACCCCGCGCGCCACCGCTGCCGCCGTGGGTACCGTGACATCGACCTGACGGCACGGGAGTTCACACTCCTGGAGTACCTGCTCAGGCACCCCGACGAGGTGATCAGCAAGACGGACATCCTCTCCCACGTGTGGGACGAGCACTTCGACGGCGACACCAACATCGTCGAGGTGTACGTCGGCTACCTCCGGCGCAAGATCGACGCCCCGTTCGACCGCCGGACCATCGAGACCGTCCGCGGTGCCGGCTACCGGCTGCTCAGTGGCGCGAGGTGACGTATGTCCGCCGTCGTTCGGTCCTGGTGGGCCCGCCGGTCGTTGCGGTTGCGGCTGACCGCCGCCGCAGCCGTGGTCATGACGGCCGGACTGGCCGGAGCCGCCGCGCTGCTCGTCGTCTGGCTGCACGCCAGCCTGATCAACGGTCTCGATCAGACCGCCCTGCAGAGCGCCCAGGTCGTGGCATCGTACGAGGACAGCGACCGGATTCCCGCGGAGGTGCCCCTCACCGACCACGGGGAAGTCGCCGTACAGGTCGTCGACGCCGGGGGAAAGGTGAGCTCCAGTTCGGCCAATCTGCGCGGCCGGCCGCGGGCGTTCAATTTCCCGGCGAGCGAGTCCAGCATTCCGCGAGCCCACACCGTCCACGACATTCCCGTGGGGGGCAGCGGGACGTGGCGTGCCGTCGGGGTCCCCGCGGGCACGGCCCGCAATCCCGTGACCGTGTACGTGGCCGTGCCCACCGAAAGCGTCGACCACGGTCTGACCCAGCTCGCCGCCGGTCTGGCCACCGGTGTGCCTGCGGTCGTCGCCCTGCTCACCGGTGTCGTGTGGCTGCTCACCGGGCGCGCACTGCGCCCCGTGGACGCCATGCGTGCCCAGACCGCCGAGATCACTGCGTCCGACCTGAGCCGCCGCGTCGACGTACCGCCCGCCGACGACGCGCTCGGCCGGCTGGCCAGGACCTTCAACGACCTGCTGGCCCGTCTGGACACAGCGACCCAACGGCGGCGAAGGTTCATCGCGGACGCCGCCCACGAACTGCGCACCCCCCTCAGCACCCTGCACACCCGCCTTGAAGTCGCCGCCCACCACCCCGGCTCCGCCGACTGGCAGACCCTCGCTCCCGGCCTGCTCCGGGAGACTGATCGGCTCGCCCGGCTCGTCGACGACCTGCTCCAACTCGCGCGACTCGACGCCCGGCCCCGGCTGCGCACCCGTCCCGTCGACCTGGACGAGATCGTCTTCACCGAGGTGCGTCAGGCCCGTCGCCGCACCCGGCTCGTCATCGACCAGCACGCCGTCGGCGCGGCACGTGTGGAGGGCGACGAGGACGCCCTCGCCCGTGTCGTGCGGAATCTGCTGGACAACGCCCTGCGCCACGCCACCACCCGTATCGACGTCAGCCTCCGCATCCTCGACGGCACCGCCCGGCTGGTCGTCGCCGACGACGGCCCCGGCATCCCCGAGGCCGACCGGGAGCGCGTCTTCGGACGCTTCACCCGCCTGGACGACGCCCGTGCCCGGTACACCGGTGGCAGCGGCCTCGGCCTCGCCATCGTCCGTGACACCGTCACGGCCCACCACGGCAGCACCCGCATCGAGGACAACCGACCCGGCGCCCGGCTGGTCGTCCTGCTGCCGGCGGAGGACCGGTGATCGCCGTCGGGGCGGTGATCCAGCAGCCCGGACTCAGGCTGACACGCCGACTGCGGCCAGCCAGGCCGGGGGCAGTGGTAGGGGACGCGGCATCTGACGCCCAGAGAGGAGCAGCGTCCAGCGGGAAACACCTGCCCCCACGGGTACATCAGGCCCGAGGTCGCCAGGACGTGGCCGCTGACGGCTCGCCCCACAAACGTTCGTGGCGGCGCCCGAGGAGGGTCAGGTACGAGCCTCACCGAGCGTCCGTGCGCGCGGGTCAGGCTGCGGCGTGTGCCGCTCGCCGGTGCGTTCCAGGCCCAGTCGCAGCGCCATGGTGATCAGCGCGGCGACCGCGAACCCGCTTCCTGCCCAGGCGAGTTGACGGGCGCCGCACTCGGCCATGACCCAGCCCCCGACCGCGGTTCCGACGGTGATGCCGAGGTTCGAGAACGAGATGAAGAGGCTGTTGCCGAACTCGGGCGCGTCGACGGCGTCCCTCCCCAGCCAGCTCTGGCTCACCACGAGCCCGCCAGAGTGCACGGCCCCCCAGACCAGTACGGCCAGGACCATCGGCGCGAACATGGGGCCGACGGCGTACAGGAGCACGTAGACGAGCAGGCACAGGACCGGGTAGGCAACCACCGTACCAATCAGGTTGCGTCGCAACAGCCCACCGAAGGCGATGTTCCCGAGGATCATCACAATCCCGAATGCCATCAGCATCGTGCTGACCCAGGTGCCATCCATGTGCGTGACCTGGCCCAGGTACTCGGCGAAGTAGCCGTAGACCGAGAACATCGCGGCGAAGAGGAGGACGACTGACGCAATGGTCAGCCACATCCGGGGCCGCTTGAGAACACCCAACTGGGCTCCGTAGGAAACCCGTTGCCCGACGGGCATCGGCGGTACGAACCGCAGGATGCCGAAGAAGGCGATGAGATTGACGAGCGCGCCGAACCAGAACGCCGTCGCCAGGGACACATGCTCGGCGAGGTACGAGGTCAGCGGCACACCGAAGGCGAAGCCGACGGTGACACCGCCGAAAACGGTCGTCGTGGCCCGGGTCGCGTCCTCGGAGGGCACCAGCCGTGCGGCGGTCGCGAGCGCGACCGCGAAGAACACCGGATGGAAGAGGGCGGGAACGACGCGGAAGGCCAGCATCACCTCGTACTGCGTGGTGAGCGCGTAGACGGCGTTGGAGACGGCGAACACCGCGATGGCGGCGGCGAGCACCTTCTTACGGTCGATGCCGGAGGCGAGCAGAGTTGTGAAGGGCCCGGACACGGCGATGACCAGGGCAAAGGCTCCGACGAGCCACCCCGCGGCGGACGGCGTGACACCGAGCTCGGCCGAGACCTGGGGGAGCACGCCGACCATGCCCATCTCGGTGGTAATGATCCCGAACACGCCCAGGGCGAGCACCAGGACGGTGAGGGAGGTCTTTCTCATCACGGCCTTTCATCAAATCTAGAAAAGTAGATGTATTGAGCTGTGCGGGAGCGTATGCGTGGGAATCGGGCGGGCTACAGTTCGTCGCGGACGTGTGTGGCGAACTCGGCGATCACTGGTTCGTTGCGTCGGTAGTAGGTCCACTTGCCGATGCGTTCCGAGGTGAGCAGCCCCGCGTCCTTCAGAGTCTGCAAATAGCCGGACACCACCGACTGGGCCAGTCCGGCACGCTTCTGGATGTCACCGACGCACACGCCGATGTGGAAGCCGAGCCCCTGCTGCCGGTAGGAGTCCTCGTCGAAGTACTTCGCCGGATTCTTGAGCCACTGCATGAACTGCAGGCGCGCGGGGTTGGCGAGCGCCTTGTGCACAGTCAGGGGATCCATCGGTCTGCCTCTCCGTCCTACTCAAGGGACCTATCTAGCTTTCGCGATATGTAGAGGCAAGTCAAATCGCGCGAGACATTTCAGCGCTCGACCTCCAGGAACCGTCGGCGTCGCGGCCCGCGGTACAACAGCGCTGTCCAGCCCAGTTGCCCCAGCGATGCCGCGCACCGGGTCAGTTCCGCCTCCTCCTCGTGCGCAGCCCCGCTGCCGGGCGGACCGAGCCACTCCACCCGTACGGTGCCGGGCGTCCCGCCCTCCTGTACGCGGTACCCGGAAGCGACCCGCTGCCCGGAAGCATCAACGGCTGATGCGGGCACACCGGCCGCCTCCAGCGCCAGCGCAACCGCCCGCACCATCCGATGGAGCTCCCACTGAGCCGGTACGCCCTCCGGGTCCGCCTGCCCGGTGTTGGTCATCCGCCGGATCTGCAGCAGCCCCTCCCACGCCGTCCGCACCGACGCGGCACGCTTCTCCGCCGACCCCGGGGCCAAAGGGCCGTCCCCAGTGGCCGGTTCGAAACCCGTGTCGTCCTCGCTGCCCATCCGCTCCCCTTTACCCGTCCCGCGGTCCTGTCAGTGTGCTGCGCCCCACTGACAAGGGCCCCGGACCACCCGTCCGACCGGCGACGACCCCCAGGAGCGACACCGAAACGCCCGGCCCGGCGCCGAGAACCTTTCCCGGATACAGGATCCCGTGCGGAGCCGGCGCCGCCTTCACCGCATGGTGCATGCCGATCACCGCGGGCTCCAGCTCCTTGTCCATGCCGCGCATCTTCAGCAGTCCCACACCGTGCTCGCCGGTGACAGTGCCGCCCAGGGCGATCGCGTCGCCGAGGATGTCCACCAACGCGGACTGGGCGCGCACCCGCGCCGCTTCATTCCCGGGCGGCGTGATGATCAGTGGATGCAGGTTGCCGTTGCCGACGTGCGCGATATTGGCCACCAGAATGTCCTGCCCGACCCCTGTCCGCTCGATCCGGGCCACCGTCTCCGGAACCGCGGCACTCACGTCGTCGGTGAGCACCGGACCGGGCCGCTCCAGCGTCGGATACGCCTGCCGCCGCGCTGGGAACAGCGCATCCGCCTCCTGCTGGTCCGCGGAGACCGCGGCCCACGTGGCACTCGCCCGCTCGAATGTTTCAGGTGATTCCGGTCATGCGGCAGCTGCACGAACAGCTCTGGTACCTCACCGAAGCGCTGACGCTGCAGCCGTGACCGCAGCGGATGCTGACGTACGAGACGCTCCCCAAGCACGGTGGTGCCACGGTTCTCGGGCTCCAACGTCCCCTCGCTGGCGGGTCGCTGAGCTGCGCGTACACCGTAGAGGGAGGAGTGGCGATCACGACGCTGTCCGACAGAGACATGGTGCGGGGCATCGCAGGTCGCCTGTCCACGGACGGCGAAGCGAAGGGATGCGGACGGGCGTCGCGAACGGATCACGTCCGTGGTTCGTTGCAGAGTGTGGCGTACCCGGAAGAACATTCGACGACCGGACCGAGGAGCCCCGTACATGCCCAGCCGTACCGACACCGGCCACAGCGACCCCAGCCGCACCCACCTGATCGAGCGGCTCATGGAACGGTTTCCGCACGTGCCGCGGGAAGCCGTCATCAAAGAGGACCTGCTCCGCGGCGGCGTGGCGTTCGATGAGTCCGCGCTCAGTGACAACGAGGACGGCGACGTCAAGCCGAAGTCGTACTTCATCTTCTCCTTCGACCACGGCACCTTGCCGGAGCTGGGGGAGGCCGCCCTGCGACGCCCGCCGGAGGAGATCGTGCTCACCGGAGGCCCGTACGAGCTGCGCCGCACGGTTGTTTCGGTACGGGTGAACCCGGCGTCGCCCTACCGCGTCGCGGCCGACGAGGACGGCGTCCTCGGGCTGTACCTGGAAGGCAGGCGGATCTCGGACGTGGGCCTGCCGCCGATGCCGGACTACTACCGGCACACGCTTGCCAACGGCAAGTCGGTGATGGAGGTCGCGCCCACCATCCAGTGGGGCTACCTCGTCTATCTGACGGTCTTCCGAGTCTGCCAGTACTTCGGTGCCAAGGAGGAGTGCCAGTACTGCGACATCAACCACAACTGGCGTCAGCACAAGGCGGCGGGACGTCCCTACACCGGGGTCAAGCCGGTCGAGGAGGTGCTGGAAGCACTCGCCATCATCGACCGTTACGACACCGCGAAGACCTCCACCGCCTACACTCTGACCGGCGGCGCCATCACCTCCCACATCGGGGGGCGCGACGAAGCCGACTTCTACGGGCAGTACGCCAAGGCGATCGAGGGCGCCTTCCCCGGCCGCTGGATCGGCAAGGTCGTCGCGCAGGCACTGCCGAAAGCCGATGTCCAGCGCTTCCACGACTACGGCGTCCAGATCTACCACCCCAACTACGAAGTGTGGGACCGGCGGCTGTTCGAGCTGTACTGCCCCGGCAAGGAGCGCTACGTGGGCCGCGACGAGTGGCACCGCCGGATCCTGGACTCCGCTGAGGTCTTCGGCGCCCGCAACGTCATTCCCAACTTTGTGGCGGGCGTGGAGATGGCCGAGCCATTCGGCTTCACGACCGTTGACGAGGCCATCGAATCGACCACCGAGGGCCTGCGGTTCTTCATGTCGCACGGCATCACCCCGCGCTTCACGACATGGTGCCCGGAGCCCACCACGCCGCTGGGAAAGACCAACCCGGACGGCGCGCCACTGGAGTACCACATCCGGCTGCTGGACGCGTACCGCTCGACGATGGAGGAGTACGGGCTCAGCTCGCCGCCCGGTTACGGCCCGCCCGGACCCGGTCGCGCCGTGTTCTCCGTCAGCTCGTTCATGGACAGCCTCCCGCCCGTACCGGACGCCGCACGGTAGTCAGAGGTCGTTAAGTCCCTTTCCGGTAGAGGCCCCGTCCGGGCTGGGTGAGGAAGCCTTGGCGGGTGAGGCGTCCGAGGCGGCTGCGGGTGACGTT
>NZ_JBFBCG010000081.1:0-21766 GCF_040683105.1 Streptomyces sp. NPDC051020
GTCCAGCACCCAGGCACAAGCGCGCGGTACCCCTGCCCCGCCGCACGCCACCGGGCCCCCGGGCCCCCGTTCTCGATCGCCGGAAGGGTCCGGCGGCCACTGAAGGGCTCAGGGCCGCTTCTGCGGGCGGTACGGCGGAGGGCGGTCACCCCGACCAGGGTGACCGCCCTCCGCCGCGCCTACGGGGCCTACTTGCCCTTGGCGGCTTCCTTGAGCTTCGAGCCCGCGGAGACCTTCACGCTGTAGCCGGCCGGGATGTTGATCGGGTCGCCGGTCTGCGGGTTACGAGCGGTGCGAGCGGCACGGTGGGTGCGCTCGAAGGTCAGGAAGCCGGGGATGGTGACCTTCTCGTCGCCCTTGGCGACGATCTCACCGACGGTCTCGGCGAGCGCGGCCAGCACGGCGTCGGCGTCCTTGCGGGTCACCTCGGCACGGTCGGCCAGGGCGGCCACCAGCTCACTGCGGTTCATGTTGTTACTCCCGTGTTCTTCTTGCCTGTGAGGCGTGAGATCGAAGCCGATGCTGCCAGGGCCCTCGGACAGTCCCCGAAACCGGGTCTGCCATGAGACCTCGCGCCTTGTGGGGTCTCCCCTGGACGTAGTCCTTGGGGAAGCATCCTGCCCCCACCTGCGGCGGGAAAGCCAATCCGGCACCCTCCGGAGTCACACGAAAAGCGCCACTGCCTCGTCGTGGTGACGTTCCGTTGACTCCCTGAAGCGGTCCGCAGCGGATGCGGACCTCTGCGGGGCTCGCTGCCCGCCCACCCTAAAGGGGTGTTCGGGGTGCCGCGACACGCGACGCGCCGTCGGTCAGGCCGACGTGGGGGGCACCGCGGCCGTGGGCGACACCGGCAGGGGCCGTGGCGGGTTCTGTGAGTGGGTGGTTCAGCCGAGGTCCCCCGGGCCCGTCACAGCACCCCCGACGCCCTTCGCGGCGTTCCGGACGGCTCCGGCAACCGCTCCCGCGACCCTCTCGTTGAAGACCGACGGGATGATGTAGTTGGCGTTCAGCTCGTCCTCGGCGACGACGTCGGCGAGGGCGCGGGCCGCGGCCAGCATCATCTCCGTGTTGACCGTGCGGGACTGAGCGTCCAGCAGACCGCGGAAGACGCCCGGGAAGACCAGCACGTTGTTGATCTGGTTCGGGAAGTCGGAGCGGCCGGTGGCGACAACTGCTGCGGTCTGGCGAGCGATTGCCGGGTCCACCTCGGGGTCCGGGTTCGCGAGCGCGAACACGATCGCGTCGTCCGCCATCGCCGCGACGTCGTCGCCGTCCAGCACGTTCGGGGCGGAGACGCCGATGAAGACGTCGGCGCCCACGACCGCCTGCTTGAGGGTGCCGGTCATCGATTCGGGGTTGGTGTTCTCGGCGATCCAGCGCAGCGGCGAATCGGCGTCGGCGGAGAGCAGGTCCGCACGGCCGGCGTGTACCACACCGTGGATGTCGGCGACGACGGCGTGCTTGACGCCCGCGGCGATGAGCAGCTTCAGGATGGCCGTACCGGCCGCTCCGGCGCCGGACATGACGACCCGCACATCACCAATTCCCTTACCCACCACGCGCAGTGCGTTGGTCAGCGAGGCCAGGACGACGATCGCGGTGCCGTGCTGGTCGTCGTGGAAGACGGGGATGTCGAGGGCCTCGCGCAGCCGTGCCTCGATCTCGAAGCAGCGGGGCGCGGAGATGTCCTCCAGGTTGATGCCCGCGAAGCCGGGGGCGATCGCCTTGACGATCTCGACGATCGCGTCGGTGTCCTGGGTGTCCAGGCAGATCGGCCAGGCGTCGATGCCGGCGAACCGCTTGAAGAGGGCCGCCTTGCCCTCCATGACCGGCAGGGCCGCCATCGGGCCGATGTTGCCGAGACCGAGCACCGCGGAGCCGTCCGTCACAACTGCGACGGAGTTGCGCTTGATGGTGAGGCGGCGGGCGTCCTCGGGGTTCTCGGCGATCGCCATGCAGACCCGCGCCACACCCGGGGTGTAGATCATCGAGAGGTCGTCACGGTTGCGGATGGGGTGCTTGGACGCCATCTCGATCTTGCCGCCGAGGTGCATCAGGAACGTACGGTCGGAGACCTTGCCCAGCACGACACCCTCGATGTCGCGCAGACCTTCGACGATCTCGTCCGCGTGCGAGGTGGAGGAGGCCGCGATGGTGACGTCGATCCGGAGCTTTTCGTGACCGGAGGCGGTCACGTCGAGGCCGGTGACCGAACCGCCGGAGGACTCCACGGCCGTGGTCAGCTGGGAGACTGCTGTGCCGCTCGCGGGCACCTCCAGCCTGACCGTCATCGAGTACGAGACGCTGGGCGCCGTTGCCATGGCCGAGTCCTTCGCTTTCCCTAGCTTCATTGCCACGCGGCCGGGGCGTTCGCCTCGGACACGCTTCCCGATATTCGCACCTACTGATGAGTAGCCGGTAATGACTGTCGCGTTTCGGAAAGTGGTTTCCACCATACGAGATTGAGGGTGCTGGGCGGAACCCCCCACCGGGGCGACGGACACGCCAGGGCCACAAACGAGAACAGACCCGCGCCACCGGAAGGTGACACGGGTCTGTCTTTTCACTTGAGCGGCACCGACCCGCCATGCTCGCCTCGCGGCAAGTGGTCGCTCGTAGCGACGAAGGTTGGGCCCGGGGGCTTGGATCGAGCCGGTGCCGACACCAATCTAACAAAGACCCCGGAAAAGTGATTCCCCCATCTCGGGTTGACTTCTCCCCGCCGGTCTCCGCCCGCCTCCGCCGGCCTCCGGCTCAGAGGAACTCACAAAATGGGAGCGCGAGCCGGGCGCCCATTTTGTGGGCTCCTCTCAGTCCCTCAGCAGGTCCGGCACACCGTCCTCGTCGGGCAGGTCCCGCTCCCCCGACACCACGGTCAGCTGCTGCGTCGCCCGGGTCAGTGCCACGTACAGCACCCGTAGACCGGCCGGTGACTCGTCCGCGATCTCGGCGGGCGAGACGACCACCGTGGCGTCGTACTCCAGGCCCTTCGCCTCCAGACTGCCCAGCGCCACCACCCGGTCGCCGAGCTCCGCCAGCCACTTCTGGGCCTGCGCGCGCCGGTGCATCGCGACGACGACACCGACCGTGCCGTCCACCTCGCCGAGGAGCCGCCGCGCCTCCTCCCGTACGGTCCCGGCCGGATCGCCGTCGCGCAGGGCCACGAAGCGGGGCTGCACGCCCGTCGAGCGGACCGCGGCCGGGGACTCCATGCCGGGCATCGCGAGCGCCAGCACCTTCGACGCGAGCTCCGCGATCTCCGCCGGGTTGCGGTAGTTCACGGTGAGCGTGAAGTGACGGCGCGGGCGCTTGCCGAGCGCCTCGTCGCGCGCCTGGGCCGCCTCGTCCGGATCCGACCAGGAGGACTGCGCCGGGTCGCCGACGATCGTCCAGGTGGCCGTCCGGCCGCGGCGGCCGACCATGCGCCACTGCATGGGCGTCAGGTCCTGCGCCTCATCGACGATGACGTGCGTGTACTCCGTGCGTTCCGCCGCGAGCCGCTCGGCCCGCTCGCGCTGGGTCTCCTCGCGCTGCGGCATCAGCTCCTCCAGACCGGAGAGCTGGTCCAGCGGATCGAACTCGCGCTTCTTCTTCGGCCGGTGCGGGGTGCCCAGCAGGGTGTGCAGCTCGTCGAGGATCGCCACGTCGTGCACGGACAGGGGGCCCTGGCCGGCGCTGTCCAGCCGCTTCAGCGAGCGGGCGAGGCGGCGCACCTCGCCCTGGTTGAGGACCCGGCGCGCCCACCGGCCGAGCCGCTTCTCGTCGGCCATCGCGGCGAGCACCCCGCGCGGGGTGAGCTCGGGCCACCAGGCGTCCAGGAACTCCAGGAACGGCGTCTCGGTGGAAACGTCCTCGTCGAAGGAGGTACGCAGTTCCGCGGCGAGTTCCGGGTCGGTGTAGCGGCCCCGGCCGGAGGACTTGTTCCACAGGGCGTCCAGAAGCAGCCTGCGAGCACGCGGGCGCAGCAGGTTGACCGGGGCGCTGCCGCCCAGGACGGACTGCCGGATGCGGTGCAGCTCGTCGGCGTTCAGCTCCACGCGGGCGCCGAAGGCCACGACGCGCAGCCGGGTGGGGGTGGTAAGGGGCGCGGCAGCCCCGTCCCCGGACTCCTCGGGCTCGCCGAACGACAGCTGGCCGTCCTGCTCGTTCTGCGGCGCGCCCGGGATCCGCGGCTGTTCCAGCGCCCCGCGGGCCGCCTTGCGCAGCACCTGGAGCATCCGGGAGGAGCCCTTGATCCGCGCGACGGCCGGTTCGTCGTACGTGGTGGCGCCCTCGACACCCGCCGCCTCGTCGGAGAGCGAGCCGACCGCGCGGATCGCGACCTGCCCCTCCTCTCCCAGCGAGGGCAGCACCCCTTCGGTGTACGCGACGAGGAGCGGGGTCGGCGAGACGACGAGGATGCCGCCCGCGTACCGCCGCCGGTCCTGGTAGAGCAGGTACGCGGCGCGGTGCAGGGCCACGGCGGTCTTGCCGGTGCCGGGACCGCCGGAGACCTCG
Organism: Streptomyces sp. NPDC051020; assembly: GCF_040683105.1. Taxonomy (NCBI): domain Bacteria; kingdom Bacillati; phylum Actinomycetota; class Actinomycetes; order Kitasatosporales; family Streptomycetaceae; genus Streptomyces; species Streptomyces sp. NPDC051020. Next base: position 4,498 of record NZ_JBFBCG010000081.1, read on the forward strand.
GTGACGGAGGCGGCGGGCGCCCGGATCACCAGGTCCTGCTCGGCCTGGATGGAGGAGACGATGTCCCGCATGGTGTGGCTGCGGGCCTGGCCGAGCGCCGCCATCAGCGCGCCGTCACCGATCACGGGCAGCTTGTGGCCGTCCTTGTACGCGGCCAGCTCCGGGCGCATCAGGTCGTCCTCGACCCCGAGGACCTTGCGGCCCTTGGAGCGGATGACCCGGCGTCGCACCACCCGGCCCGGATCCTTCGGCGTCGACCGGTAGAACGGCGCGGCGGCCGGTGCCCGCCAGTCGATGACCAGCGGTGCGTAGTCGGCGTCGAGGACCCCGATCCGGCCGATGTGGAGCGTCTCCGCGATGTCGGCGGTGCTGTCGTCGCATACGGCGTCGTCGGCCGGTTCGACGGAGGTGTACGCGCCGTCCGGACCGCGCTCACCGTCCTTGCCGAGCAGCAGATCGATCCTCCCGAAGAGGAAGTCCTCGAACTCGCTGTTCAGCCGGTTGAGGTGGATCCCGGCCCGGAACACCTGGGCGTCGCGCTCGGCGAGCGCACCCGGGGTTCCGACCTGACCGCGCTTGACGGCATCGTTCATGAGGAATTCCGCCTCGTGGATCTTCTCCTCAAGGCGGTGATAGACACGGTCGAGATGTTCCTGCTCGACACCGATTTCCCGGTCCCGCAACGAATCGACAGCGGCATCCTGCGCGGCCACCGAGGCCCCCTTCTGACGTGCATTGGGCAGCCGTCAACCTTATGCGAAGGGGGCCCGCCGCGCATCTGCGGCGGGCCCGGATCATGCGCGTCGCAGGTATCGATTGCGCGTCGGACCCCGAGGGCGGGTGCGTCCACGGCCCGATTCCCTGCTGCCATCCCTACGCGTCGATGTCCACCAGCCGCTTGCCGTCGAAGGTCCGCACCTCGAAATGGTCGATGTCGGCGGGGTCCATCGCCGCGCCGCCGTGGACGTAGAGCGGGTACCTCGCGGACGGGTGCGTGGAGTCCTTGATGCCGTAGCCCCACTTCGGGACGGACCAGGAGGTGACGACCTCCTCCTCGCCGCTCCTGGACACGGCGATCAGGCTGCACTTCTGCGGACCCCTGACGTTCCTGAGCTCCAGCACCGCGTGCGTGCCCCACGCCTTCTTCTCCATGCCGACGGTGGCGGCGACCTTGGTGGTGGGGTCGGTCGCCCGCACCTTCTCCTGCACGTGGTGGAAGAACGCGTCCTCGGCGGGGCTGGTGGGGTGCGGGTCGGCCGCCTGGGTCGTGCCGCTGTCGCCGCCGGTGGCCATGACCGCGACGACCGGACCACCGATGATCAGCGCCGCTGCCGCCGCCACCAGATACCTGCCGCGTCGCTTGCGCCGGGCCCGTTCGGCCGCGACCTCGTCGATCAGCCGGTCGAGCACCCGGGATGCGGGCGGCTTCGGGACGTACGGGACGGGACGGGCGCCCGGCACGGTGGCGGGGGCCTCGGCGAGCATCGCGAGCATGGGTTCCATCCCGGCGAACTCGTCGAGATGGGCGGCGCAGAGCGCGCAGCCCGCCAGATGTGCTTCGAAGGCGGACGCTTCGGCGTCGTCCAGGATGCCCAGGACGTACGCACCGGCGGCGTCGTGCTCCGGCCCTTCCACCGCCGCGCCGGAACCGGAACCGCCGGAACCGCCGAAGCTGCCCGGACCGAGGGGGAACACGGGGCGGCCACGCGGACCTGTGGGGCCGGTGGGGCTGGAGGGGCCGGTCGGCCGCGGCCCGAAAGGCTCCCACTCGTGGTCGCTCATGCCGTGATCCCCCTCTCTTCGAGTGCGAGCTTCATCGAGCGCAGTGCGTAGAAGACCCGGGACCGCACCGTGCCGCTGGGTATGCCGAGCACTTCGGCGGCCTCATTGACCGTACGTCCCTTGAAGTAGGTCTCGACCAACGCCTCCCGATGGGCAGGGGTCAAATCGTCGAGCGCATCCGCGAGAGTCATCAGCCACAACGCCTTGTCAATCTCGTCCTCCGCGGGAATGACCTCCAGCGGCGACGGATCGACCTCGTGCGGCCGGACCTGCCGGCTGCGGTGGCCGTCGATGACGATGCGCCGGGCGACCGTCACCAGCCAGGGGCGGACAGAGCCGGTCGCCCGGTTGAGCTGACCGGCGTTCTTCCAGGCACGGATGAGCGTTTCCTGCACCACGTCCTCGGCCCGCTGACGGTCGCCGGCGACGAGGCGGAGCACGTACGCGAACAACGGTGCGGCGTGTTCGCGGTAGAGCGCCCGCATCAGCTCCTCGTCCGGAACGGCGGAGGGTGACGCGGGCGGTTCACTGCGATGTCGAGCCCTGTGCGGACGGTCATCGGCCACGGCCGCATCCTTGCGCACCCGAACCTCCCGGTCGAGACCCGGTGGAGCTCCTTGGTCATCGAATACGGAGGCGGGCCGCGATCCATTCAAAGCCGTTCGAGATTTTTACGTGGACACGATGTACCTGTGCACGACGGTTCACGCGGACACATCCGCCGGGGCCGCGAGCGCCGCCGCCCGCCGCCGGTGCCGGGCCACCCGCTCCCGGTTCCCGCACACCTCGCTGGAGCACCAGCGGCGGCGCCTCCCCCGCGACGTGTCGAGGTAGAGCCGTCGGCAGGTGTCGCCCTCGCAGCGGCGGAGCCCGGCCCGGGCAGCCGGGTCCGTCAGGAGTTCCACGACGTCGCGGGCGACGGCGGCCAGCAGCGCCCCGCACTCGGGCTCGGCACTGAGCGCCCGTACCAGAACACCGTTCCCGGCGCGCACCGCCCGCAGTCCCGGCGGCGGCGCGGCGGCGAGTTCATTGACCCGCTCCAGCACGCCCTCGGCGCCGTGGCCACCGAGCTCGGCGGTCAGCAGCCGGTCGACGCCCGTCCGCAGCAGGCGGAACTTCAGCAGCCAGGTCTCGTCGACGGCGTCGAGACATGTGCCCTTCGGTACGAGTCCGGCGGCCACCAGCCAGTCGGCGAGCCGGTCGGTCCCGTCGAGCAGTTCGCAGGCACCGGAGGGTCCGATTCCCGTCGCCACCAGGTCCAGGCAGAGCCGCCCGGAGTCGAACCGCCAGTCGCACGAGCCCCTGCCTGCCGCCATGCGCATGTCACCGCCTCCGGAGTTCGCCGGTGGGAGCCACCACCAGAGTGCCCCTCGGCGACCCGGCCCGTAACCCCTCCCACCACACGGGCCGCCACCGAACTCACCGCGTACGGTGGGGGAATGAGCGACGATCTCGGCGCGGCCGCCACCTCGGCCGGACCCCCGCTGCTGCGGCCCTGGCGCCAGGACGACATACCGGCACTGGTCGAGGCGCACCGCGATCCGGCGATGCGCACGTGGTTGTGGCATCTCGTGACGGACGAGGCGGACGCGGAACGCTGGCTGCGGATGCAGGCCGAGGGCCGGGAGACCGGCACCCGGTTCAGCTTCGCCGTCGTCGACACGGAGCGCGGTGACGAACTGGTCGGCGGTGTGGTGCTGAAGTACCCGCACCCCGGATCCGGTTCGGCCGAGGTCGGCTACTGGACGGCGGTGTGGGCGCGCGGGCGCGGGATCGCCCCGCAGGCGGTCGAAGCGCTCACCGGCTGGGCGTTCACCGCCTTCGCCGACGACGGCCTTCGACGGCTCGAACTGATCCACCAGGAGGACAACAAAGCGTCGTGCCGGGTCGCGGTCAAGTGCGGATACGCCTTCGCGGAGATCCTCCCGGCCCGCGCGCCGTGGCCGCTCGACGGGCATCTGCACGTCCGGCAGGCGGCGTAGACCGGCCGGGGCGCGCAGGGCCGACGGACTCAGCCTGCCGGTGGGCCGTCGTGCAGGATCCGCTGGAACAGCCGGTGGTCCCGCCACTCGCCGTTGATGTGCAGATAGCGCGGAGCCGTACCGAACTCCTCGAAGCCGCACTTGGTGAGCACCCGCTGGGATGCCACGTTGTCGAGCACGGTCCCGGCCTCCACCCGGTGCAGCCGCAGTTCGTCCCTGGCCAGGGTGCAGATCCGCTGCACGGCGGCGGTGGCCAGACCGCGTCCGGCGTACGTGACATCGACCCAGTAGCCGAGCACGGCGCTGCAGAACGGTCCGAGCGCGATGTTGGAGAGCGTGAAACCGCCGACCGCACGGTCCTCGGCATCGGCGATCACCCAGGGCATCACCCGCCCCGCCTCACGGTCCGCCAGTATCCCGGCCAGGCGCTCCCGCTGGCCCTGCTCGGTGTAGAAGGTGTCGGGCCGTACCGGTTCCCAGGGCTGCATGTACGTACGGCTGCGAGTCAGTGCATCGGCGAGCGAGGCGGCGTCGCCCGGGGTGGCGGGACGGAGTCGTACCTCCGCGTCGAGCCGGTGAGTGTCATGGATCATCCCCGCACGGTAGCCCGGCGCGCCTGCGGCCCGCACGACCGCGCTCACCGCTCACTCCCCGTCACGACGCCGGTTTCCGCCGGTCGTTCCGCTCCCGCATCCGTTGCGGCACGCCGTGCCGGCCCGTCCCGGGTCCGTCCTGGACGCCCGCGTATGGAGCTGCGCGTCTGAACGATGGAGCGGCGCCACCCACGCGACTTCACTGGAAGACATGACAACCACTCGTCCCACCCGCAGCCTCCACCACCTCGTCCTCGGCGGCGCGGCCGTCGCCACCGGCCTGGTCGCCGGCGCGTTCCAGGTCTTCTCGTACGCGGTCATGCCCGCGCTCGGCCGCAGCGACGACCGGACGTTCATCGAGGTCATGCAGAACATCAATGACGTCATCCAGAACCCGGTCTTCTTCGCCGGCTTCTTCGGGGCGCTGATCCTCACCGGCGTCGCCGCCTGGCAACAGCGCCGCTCCCCCGGCCCCCGCCGGTGGATCCTCGCCGCGCTCGCGGTGTACGCCGCCGCCTTCCTGCTCACCTCGGGGGTCTCCGTCCCGCTCAACAACACCCTTGCGGACGCGGGGAATCCGGCACGGATCACCGATCCCGCTGCCGTGCGGGAACGGTTCGAGGACGCGTGGGTCGCCTGGAACGCCGTGCGGGCCGTCCTGTGCACCGGCGCGCTCGCCCTGCTCCTGCGCGCCTTGGTCCTGACGGCCCGTCTGCGCCCTCAGGACTCCGCGTACGTGGCGTCCGCAGCCGGGTCCGGCGCCGGCTGGTAGCGGGGGACTATCACTGCGGGACCGGCGCCTTCCTCCGTCTCCTGGACGCACCGGTCGGCCTCCTGGGCGCACCGGTCGGCCACAGCCGGGGGCTGCGCTTCGCCGCGACGTCCTCGACCCAGCCGACCGCGAGGATCATCAGCGCCAGCAGCGGCCAGACCAGGACCAGCATCAGTTCCACGTACGAGTCGCTTATGTACGTACCGAGGTGATCACCGACCCAGGGGACGGTCCACAACTGGTCGATGAGCGGCGAGGTCGCCATGATCAGCAGGTTGTGCCAGAGGTAGATCGTCACCGCGCGGTTGTTGGCGAGGGTGATCAGGCGGTCCAGGCGGGCCAGCCTGCCGGGGAGCTGCTGCCAGGACGGTGCGTACTGGAGCAGGATCGCGCAGAAGCCGAGCGACCAGGTCGCCTGGGCCAGCGGGATCTCGTCGAGATTCCAGCCCTCCTCCGTCAGGTGCGCCGAGGCCCACCACAGTCCGAACGCCATCGTGAGCGCGGCGAGCGAGACCGCCAGATAGCGCGGGATCTTCTTCAGCAGCCCGTCGTGGTGGGCGAAGCCGAGAATCCAGCAGGAGCCGAACACCGCGAAGTCGACGATCCCCTCGCCGGTCTCCCCGGGGACGGTGACCAGTCCGGTGCCGAACACGGCGGTGAGGCCGAGCGGGGCGAGCAGCGTCGGCCAGGGCATCCTGCGGAAGGCCTTCAGCAGCAGCGGCGAGGCGAGCACGAACCAGAGGTAGGCCCGGATGTACCAGAGCGGGCCGACGGCCTGGTCCGCCCAGGACACCTCCAGGAAGCCGCCCGTCGATCCGCTCTCCCAGGGATACGGCGGGGCGCCGACCGGAAGGAGGTAGCAGCCCAGCTTGATGAACCACCAGATGCCCTCCTCCTTCACGGGCTTCCAGCCGAGGGCGAACATGACCGGGACGACGACCGCGGCGAACACCCACATCGGGGGCAGCAGACGGCGGAGCCGGGCGCGGACGACAGCCGGGGCGGGGCGGTCCAGTGAGCGTGCCATCAGCGACCCCGCGAGGGCGAACATGACACCCATGGAGGGGAACACGACCGTCAGCCAGGCCCAGCCGAAGGTGTGGAAGACGACGACACGGACGAGGGCGACGGCGCGCAGCAGGTCGAGATAGCGGTCTCGGCCCGGCCTCTTCGGGGCGGGTGCGGCGGTGGTCTCCGACGGCGGTGCGGCGGACTGTCCCGGCACCGGAGCCGGGACCGGGTGGGGCGGGGGGAATGCGGGGGTGCAGCTGCTCGTCATGCGACGGGCCTCCGATCGTCGACACGCCTGCGCTGGCTCACCATCGCGCCGGGTGCTTCCACCACTCCGGTACGGCGCAGCTTCTGCCAGCGCAGCCGACCGCCGGTCAGTGCGGTGATCCAGGACTGGAGCAGCACCACGTACATCAGCTGCCGGTAGAGGATCTGCTGGAGGGGCAGCGAGATCAGATGCGTCATGCGTTCCCGGTCGAGCCGGAAGGCGTACCCGGCGCAGACGGCCTGCACCGCGAGGACACCGAGCCAGGCGACGACGGTCTTCTGGGTGGGGCCGAAGACCAGCCCGTACAGCAGGAAGACATCGATGAGGGGCGCGAGCAGCGGGGCGACGACCATGAACAGGGCGACGAGCGGCAGGCCGACGCGCCCGAAGCGGCCGGACGGTCCGCGTTCGATGACGGCGTGGCGGTGCTTCCAGATCGCCTGCATGGTTCCGTACGACCACCGGTACCGCTGCGACCACAGCTGCTGTACGGTCTCCGGCGCCTCGGTCCAGGCGCGGGCGTCTTCCGCGTAGACGACCCGCCAGCCGTCGCGGTGCAGCGCCATCGTGACGTCGGTGTCCTCGGCGAGGGTGTCCTCGCTCATGCCGCCGATCCGGTCCAGCGCATCGCGGCGGAAGGCGCCGACCGCGCCGGGGATGGTCGGCATGCAGCGCAGCATGTCGTACATCCGGCGGTCGAGGTTGAAGCCCATCACGTACTCGATGTGCTGCCAGGCACCGATCAGCGAGTCACGGTTGCCGACCTTGGCGTTCCCGGCGACGGCACCCACCTCCGGGTCGGCGAACGGCTGGACGAGTTCGCGGACGGTGGCGGGTTCGAAGACCGTGTCACCGTCCATCATCACGACGATGTCGTGACGGGCGTGCGCGATGCCATTGTTGAGGGCGGCGGACTTTCCGGCGTTGCGCTGGCGGATGACGCGGACGTCCGGCAGCCGCAGCGCCTCGACGATGTCCGCCGTGCCGTCCGTGGAACCGTCGTCGATGACGACGATCTCGATGGGGTGGTCGCTCGCCACCAGGGAACGCACGGTGTTGGCGATGCATTCGCGTTCGTTGTACGCGGGCACCAGCACCGAGACGGGACGGGTGAACGCGGGTCCCCGGCCGAAGTCCCGCCCGCGGACCTTCCGGGCGTGCAGGAAGGACAGCAGCAGCATCAGGCCGAAGCGGGCGATGACGAGCACTCCGATGACGGCGAGCCCGGCCACCAGCACGTCGGTGAGGGTCTCCGCGAGGCCGACGGCGTACACGAACGCCTTGCCCTTCCACAGCGCGAGCCCGGTCACGGGGGTGTGCGCGCTGGGGGCGCCGAGAGCGGTGGTGAGGTTGGTGAACGTGTAGCCCTGCTGCTGCATGCGCGGGAGGAACTCGCCGAGCGCGGCCACGGTCTGGGACCGGTCGCCGCCTGAGTCGTGCATCAGGATGACGGCGCCCTTGCCGTCCTTGGGCGTGGCCCGTTCGATGATCGCGGGGACGCCGGGGCGCTTCCAGTCCTCGCTGTCGGTGTTGTTGACGACGGTGAGGTAGCCGCGGGTGCCGATGTACTGGGTGACCGGCCAGGACCTGTTGTCCATCGCGTCGGCGAACGACGAGTACGGGGGCCGGAACAGGGACGTGCGGATACCTGCCGCGCCCGCCAGCACCAGCTGGTTCTGGGACAGCTCCCGGTCGATACGGGAGTGGGACTGGTAGGAGAGATCGGGGTGGTTGAAGGTGTGCAGCCCGACCTCGTGCCCCTCCTCGACCATGCGGTGGACGAGTCCGGGGTAGCGCGATGCCATGGTTCCCGTGACGAAGAAGACGCCGTGCGCGTCGTACTTCTTCAGCTCGTCGAGGACCCGCGGGGTCCACACCGGGTCGGGGCCGTCGTCGAAGGTCAGCACGATCCGGTGATCGGGGACGGTCAGCGACTTGGCGGGCCCGGTGGCGCTCCGGGCATCGATGACCGGACCTCCGCCGAGGATTGTGTCGGGCACACGGTCCGTGGCCGCCGGGGCCTGAATGCGGTGGTCGGCGAGGATTTCGCTGTGCACGTAACCGCGCAGCATCAGCATGGCGAGCAGGGCAACGAGGAATACGGACGGCAGCAGATAGCGCATGGGAAGCCTGTGCCGCCGGTTCCGCTTCCGTCGGTTGTGCCTGCCCCGCGAGGCGGGGGTGGTCATCTAATGGGTGCCTTCTTGTTCTTGCACGGGAGGATCCGGGGACTCGGTGGGCGGCGCAGTCGTCTGCGTGGGACTGGGATCGACGGGCGGCGTCGTGGTGGCTGCGGGTGACTCGGGGGCCGACGTCGCCGGGCCGGGCTTCGTGCCGCCGCCGGTGCCACGCGTGTGGGTGGCACCGACGGTGGGCTTCGACAGGGCCTTGCTGGATACGGACGCGGACGGGGCGCTGGACCCCGCACTGCCCGAAGGCTTCGCGCGGACGTCGGTCGCCGGATCCGCCACCGCGGCGCCCGGTGCCGCGCCCACCGGCACGACCGTGTCCGCGCTGCCCGACGGAGTGGGCGGCACCCGGACCTCTTCCGCCTTCTTGTGCTGTTTCTGGCCGGAGATCGGCAGCCACGGCGCGGTGGAATTACCGCTGAGCATGGCGCCGACCAGCGCCACCGCGTAACAGGCGCAGACTGCGGCAAGGACCCAGCCCAGACGCCTGAACGTCTTGCTGCGCCGGCCGCTCTCGTCGACGAAGACCGGACCGTCGGAGCCTTCGGGGGCTCCCGGCTCGACCGAGAGCTCGGAGAGCTGACGCCCGAGACCGTCGCGCTGGACGGTGACGTCGTTCCATTCGTGCGTGGGCCCGGACCGGGCACCTTCACGCCAATTTTCCACGGGTGTAGGCACAACTCCCACTCGGATAAACGGGCGCGCGCGTTTGAGCCGGTCTCGTACCGGCGAACCGGGCCCCCACCCAGCCCGCGCGCCCCTCAGCACCTTGCACCCTGAGGATGAATGTGGCGCACGAAGCTGACGAAAATAGCCCTGAACGGGTGATGCTCACGGTGCGAGATATACCGTTTTCGCACGGCCCGGGACCGGTCGACAGGTCCAAAACTGCACGCCAGATCCATGTTTATCCGTTCGGGAGTTGATGGATCGTTGAGCAGCCGATCGGCCAATCGGCCCCTCCTCCCGGACGAGTGTTCCTATCGTGCGGGCACTTCACAAGAATCGAGAACGGCATGTCGGTCATCCTCATCACGGTCGGCCTCGCGGCCACCTTGTCCGGCTGCGCCGCGGTAGTCCTGCGATGGTTGCCTCCGTGGCTGTCCGGACACGTGGCACGCCCCCGGGCCTGGGGGATCGGCATGGCCGGCATCGGCCTCTTCGCCCTGGGCCAGGTCCCCTCGCTGCACGAGCGTATCGAGGACGCGGGACCGGTGGCGGCCGCCGTCCCGTTCGTGGTGCTCGTCGCCGGACTCGCCGGCCTGGCGTTCTCCGGCGGCCGTCGCCGCAGCCGCCCGACCCGCTGAGCCGCCTCCGGGCCGCCCCTTCACCTCTGCGACATCAGTGCCAGATCGCCCTCGGGAAGCCAGCTCCCGGCGGGTGCCTCCAGCCCCCGTTCCGCCGCCGTCACCCTCGCCGCGACCCGCCGCAGCGCGTCCACCCCCGGGTGCTTCAGCCCCTTGCGCCACACCAGCGACACCGGTGACAGCGGTACGGGGTCGACCAGCGGCCGTACGACCATCCCCGGCACCTCGATGAACTCGGTGCTCGCCAGCACCGACCAGCCCTGCTTCCGCACCACCCGGACGAACTCCTCCTCCCCCACGATCTCCGGGAACGGGGCCACCAGTTCGATCCCCCGCCCCGCGAAGAGCCGCTCCGCGAGGTCGGTCCACTCCGCCGTGGCCGGGTTGCCCGCCGCCGCGTACAGCCGCTCCCCCGCCAGCGCCCCCATCGGGACCTGGGCGAGCGAGGCCAGCGGATGGTCGTCGCGCAGCAGGACGGTCAGCCGTTCGAAGCAGACCGGCTGATGCGCCAGCCCCGCCCGTACCGCCGGATCCAGCCCCGCGACCCGGCCGAAGGAGACGTCGAGCCGCCCGGCCAGGATCTCCGCCGCCGCCCCCGTCAGCCCGCTCAGATAGCGCGCCACGAACTCCACTCCCGGTGCCTCGTCGCGGGCCAGCCCGAGCAGTCGGTGCCCCGTCCCGATCGGGACGCTGACGTCAACCAGCAGCGGGCGCGTCTGCACCGCCCAGGCGGCGCGGAGGTCCTCGTGGGCGGCGATCACCCGGCGGGCCTGCGGCAGCAGCCGTTCGCCGTCGGGTGTGAGGGAGACCTGGCGGGTGCTCCGTACGAACAACTCCGCACCGAGCTCGCGCTCCAGTCGGCGGACGTCGCGGCTGAGTGCCTGCTGGGCCAGGTAGAGCCGGGCGGCGGCACGGGTGAAGTGCAGCTCCTCGGCGACGGCGACGAAGGCGCGCAGCAGCCGTGGATCGATATCGGATGAGGCCACGGGCCCGAACTTACAACACAGGTGCGTGAATGGGTGCGGAGCAGGTGTTGGACCGCACGGGCCTGCCACCGCGAGGGTTGAGCCATGCCTGACGACACTCCCACCACGCCCCTGCATGCCGTCTCCGGGGACATGCTGGTGATCGCCCCGCGGACCGGCGCTCCCGTCCGCCGCGCCTCCACCAACCCGTACCGCCGACTGCTCGCCGCCCCCGGCGCCCGCGCCTTCACAGCGGGCAATCTGATCGCCAGGTTGCCGATGGGCATGTTCAGCGTCAGCGCGATCGTCATGATCGCCGGGTCGCGCGGTTCGTACGCCCTGGCCGGGGCGGTCACCGCGACCGGGCTCGTCGCGACCGCCGTGGTCGCGCCCTGGACGGCCCGGCTCGTCGACCGGTACGGCCAGGCCCGGATCGCCGTGCCCGCCACCGCGATCGCCGTACTCGGCTCGCTCGCGCTGCTGCTCTGCGTGCACTACGACGCCCCGGACTGGACACTCTTCGCCGCCTACGCCGCGACCGCCACCACCCCCAACACCGGCGGCATGTCCCGTGCCCGGTGGGCCCATCTGCACCGCGGCGACCCGGCCGCCCTGCACACCGCGAACTCCTTCGAACAGGCCGCGGACGAGCTGTGCTTCATGCTCGGCCCCGCCCTCGCCGCGTTCCTGTGCGCGGCGCTCTTCCCGGAGGGCGGGACACTCATCGGTGCGGTGCTGCTGATGACGGGCATGCTCATCTTCGCCGCTCAGCGCGCCACCGAACCCCCGGTGGCGCCCGGCACGCGGGCGGGTTCCCCGCTGCGTACCCGGGGCATGCCCGCACTGCTCGCCGCTTTCCTGGCCACCGGCGCGGTCTTCGGCGCCATGGAGGTCGTCACGATCGCGCACGCCGGAGGTGCGATCCTGGCGCTCCAGGCGGGCGGCTCGTGCGTGGCGGGACTGCTGTACGGGTCGCTGCGCCCGGCCGTGGACATCCGGCGGCGGCTCCTGTGGTGCCTGGCGGGGATGACGGCGCTGATGTCCCTGCCGCTGCTCGCCGCCTCCGCGACCGATTCGCTGCTTGCGCTGGCCGGAAGTCTGCTGCTGGCCGGCGCGGCGACGGCGCCGACGATGGTCACCGGGATGACGCTGGTGCAGCGGCTGACCCCCGAGGGTCGGTTGAACGAGGGCATGACGCTCTCCGTCACCGCGCTGCTGGGCGGAATAGCGGCCGGTTCGGCGACCGGCGGCTGGATGGTGGAGCACGCCGGGACGGTCACGGCGTACATGGTGCCGGTGTGCGCGGCGGGGCTGGCGCTCGCGGTGGCGGCGACCGGGATCCGCGTACGCGGCAATGGCGCGTGACCCCGCACCGGCGCGAGGGCGCCGTACCCGCACACAGAACGAGGACCCCGCTGCCGGTGGGCAACGGGGTCCTCGTTCACATGGGAATTGTGGAGATGGCGGGAATCGAACCCGCGTCCAACGGTGCAGAATCAGGGCTTCTCCGTGTGCAGTTCGCTGCGCTTTTCTCGGCCCCGGAAATCACGCGAACAAGTCTCCGACGGGCTCAGTCACTGTTTGATTTCCTTCCAGGCCCCGTGACCGGGCCTAGAAGTTTAGATCCCTTGATGATGCCAGGATCCGGGTCGGGATCACCCCCGGGCTGACACTTCGCAAGTCGCTACTTAGGCAGCGAGGGCGAAGGAATCGCGCTTGGTGTTGGCGATTATTGGTTGCGACATATGGTTTACGAGATCATTGCCGCTTCCTCGACACGCTTCCCCTGCTTCGACATCCGCTGTCGAAACCGATCATCCCCATGTTGTTTTTTCAAATGCACGCACCCGCTGTGGGGTGCAGTGCCATCGTACGTGACCAACGTGCGACGGTGCCAGCCTATTCCCGGCGGGCCTCGCTCAGGCGCTCCGCTGCCGCCGCCGGGCCGCCGAGATCGCGCGGTTCGTCTCGCGCAGGTCCTGCTTCTCCCGCAGCGTCTGCCGCTTGTCGAACTCCTTCTTGCCCTTGGCGAGCGCGATCTCGACCTTGACCCGGCCCTCCTTGAAGTACAGCGCGAGCGGCACGATCGTGTGCCCCGTCTCCTGCGACTTCGACTCCAGCTTGTCGATCTCGGCCCGGTGCATCAGCAGCTTGCGCTTGCGCTTGGCGGAGTGGTTGGTCCAGGTCCCCTGCACGTACTCGGGGACGTGCACGTTGTGCAGCCACGCCTCGTTCCCGTCGATCTGGACGAAGCCGTCCACCAGCGAGGCCCGGCCCAGCCGCAGCGACTTGACCTCGGTACCCATCAGTACGAGGCCGCACTCGTAGGTGTCGAGGATGTGGTAATCGTGCCGCGCCTTCTTGTTCTGCGCGATGAGCTTGCGCCCTGTGTCCTTTTCCTTAGCCATAGTGCAGCCATTTTCGCACTACGACCCGCCCCCGAGGCCACTCAATACTGTCTCGGCCCGCTGGAGGGCCCGGGAGGTGACCACGAGATCCGGGGTGATGCCGCGGCCGTCGACGCTGCGGCCCGCCGGCGTGCGGTAGTGGCCGACGGTCAGCTCGGCCACCGAGCCGCCCGGGAGCTTGCTGGGCATCTGCACGGACCCCTTGCCGAAGGTGCGCGAGCCGACGGTGACCGCACGGCCCCGGTCCTGGAGGGCTCCGGTCAGCAGCTCGGCCGCACTCATGGTGCCGCCGTCGACGAGGACGACGACCGGGCGGTCCGTGTCACCGCCCGGCGTGGCGTAGAGGGCACGCTGCACACCGTGCACGTCGTACGTGGCGACCAGTCCGCCGTCGAGGAATCCGGAGGCGGCGACCACCGCCTCGGTGACCAGCCCTCCGGAGTTGCCCCGGAGATCGAGCAGCACCCCGGCGCCCGCCGGTGCGTCCAGGACGGCGTCACGGATCCTGGCGCCCGAGCCCTTGGTGAACGAGTCGACCTTGATCAGTACAGCCGCGGAGGAATCGGAACGGTCCGGTCCGAGCTGCTTCGCCCCGAGCCTGCGGACCGTGACGGCCTCGGTGGTGAGCCGGGCCCGGGTCAGCGTCAGTGTCCTGGCCGGGCCGGTGACGCCGCGCTGGACCACCAACACGACGGTGGTCCCCACGGCAGCGCTCGTACGGTCCCCGCGCAGCAGGGCGACCACCTCGGAGACGGAGCGCCGGTCGACCCGGCGTCCGTCGACGGTACGGAGCAGGTCAGCGGGCTCGATGCCGGCCAGGTCGGCGGGGCCGCCGGGCTGGACCCGGGCCACCGCGACCAGTCCGTCGGCGGATCGCTTCGCGGCCAGGCCGACGCCCGTGTAGGAGCCGTCGAGGGCCTGCTCGAACTCCTCGTACTCCCGCTCGTCGTACACCGCGCCCCAGCGGTCCCCGCTGCGACTGACGACCGCCTCGGCCGCCTCCGTACTCGACTTGCCGTCGGCCACCGCCTCGGCCGCCGCGGCGGCGATCTCGTCGCGGTCGACGGTGGAGGCGACGGAACGGGCCTTCATCGCCGCGGCCCTCTCCTCACCCTGCGGCAGCGACCCGGTGGCCGCGGCCGTGGCGAGGACGCTCGCGAAGACCAATGTCAGGGCCGCCCCGCGGCCGAAGCCGCGGGGCGGGAGACGATGCGTAGGGCCCGACATGGCGACGAGTCTAGGACAACGCCCCGAGGGCGCACGGCCGGTTGGCCGCACGCCCCACGGGGCTCATGTCACACCTTGAGGTACTTGCGGAGCGCGAAGAGCGCGGCAACGGCGGGCATCAGCAGACCGATCGCGAGGACCAGCGGCAGCTTGGTGAAGACCGCGTCCCAGCCGATGAAGTGGATCAGGTTGAGCTTCGACTCGAGCGCCAGCCCGCCGTCGATCAGGAAGTATCGCCCGGCCAGCAGCATGACGCAGGCGAGCACGCCACCGATGAGACCGGCGAACGCTGCCTCCATGATGAACGGCATCTGGATGTAGAAGCCGGAGGCGCCGACGAGCCGCATAATGCCCGTCTCGCGGCGCCGGCTGAACGCCGAGACGCGGACGGTGTTCACGATCAGCATCAGCGCAATGACCAGCATCAGCGCCATCACGAACAGCGCGGCCACGTTCATGCCGTTCATCAGACCGAAGAGGTTGTCCAGGATCCCTCTCTGGTCCTGGACCGAGTGCACCCCGTCACGTCCGGCGAAGGCGGTGGCGACGACCTTGTACTTCTTCGGGTCGTGGAGCTTGACCCGGAACGACTCCTGCATCTGGTCCGGCGTGATGTTGCCGGCCATCGGCGAATCGCCGAACTGTTCCTGGTAGTGCTTGTACGCCTGGTCGGCCGACTCGTACGTGACCGTGTCGACGACCTTCATCTTGTCGAGGTCGTTCTCGATCTCCTTCTTCTGCTGTGCGGTGACGGCGCCCTTGGCGCACTTCGGCACCGACTCCGCGTCGCTCTTGCTGCAGAGGAAGATCGAGACATTGACCTTGTCGTACCAGTAGTCCTTCATCGTGCTGACCTGCTCGCGCATCAGCAGCGCGCCGCCGAACAGGGCGAGCGAGAGGGCGACGGAGACGACGACCGCGAAGGTCATCGTGAGGTTGCGACGGAGGCCGACGCCGATCTCCGACAGGACGAACTGGGCGCGCATGGCGTCCTTTCAGTGCTCGGTGCTCAGTGCTGGTAGCCGTAGACGCCGCGGGCCTGGTCGCGTACGAGACGGCCCTTCTCCAGCTCGATGACGCGCTTGCGCATCTGGTCGACGATGTTCTGGTCGTGGGTCGCCATGATGACGGTGGTCCCGGTCCGGTTGATCCGGTCCAGGAGCTTCATGATGCCCACAGAGGTCTGCGGGTCCAGGTTGCCGGTCGGCTCGTCCGCGATCAGCATCATGGGGCGGTTCACGAACGCCCGCGCGATCGCCACGCGCTGCTGCTCACCACCGGAGAGCTCACCGGGCATCCGGTCCTCCTTGCCGCCGAGCCCGACGAGGTCGAGGACCTGCGGAACCGCCTTGCGGATCTCGCCGCGCGGCTTGCCGATGACCTCCTGGGCGAACGCCACGTTCTCCGCAACGGTCTTGTTGGGGAGCAGACGGAAGTCCTGGAAGACGGTGCCCAGCTGGCGGCGCATGTGCGGCACCTTCCAGTTGGAGATGCGCGCGAGGTCCTTGCCGAGGACGTGGACCGCGCCCTGACTGGCTCGCTCCTCACGGAGGATGAGCCGCATGAAGGTGGACTTGCCGGAGCCGGAGGAGCCCACCAGGAAGACGAACTCGCCCTTCTCGATATCGAGAGACACATCCCGTAGAGCGGGACGGCTCTGCTTCGGGTAGGTCTTGGAGACGTTGTCGAATCGGATCACGGATGCACCACGGTCGGCCGGGAGTAGGTGTGCGTGACCATACGCGAACCGAGCTCAGCCGTGCAGGCGCGCGTCCTGTGATGGGCGATTTATGGCGGAACGGAACCGGGTGAGGGCGCAACCGGAACCGGAACGGACCGGGCGTTCCCGGGCGGGCCGCGCCGAATTCCGCGTGACCTGGCACAGTGGAGGGGGAACGGATGCGTTTCCAGGAGCGTTGTGCGGAGAGAAGGCGTATGCGGCTCCGCCGCGCGGGAGGAGGAAAGCGCATGACCTATGACCGACTGGTGTGCGCAAACTGCGCGGCACCCGTCAACGAGGGCCGATGCCCCGTATGCCGGGCCAGCCGCGCACGGCTGCAGCAGGATCAGGGCCAGGGACCGTTCGCGGGGCTGAGCCCGGCGATGCTGGTCGCCCTGCTGGTGGTGCTGGTGGGCGCGCTGGCGCTGCTGGCGCACCAGACCGTGTAGCTTGCCCGCAGCCGCCCGTACGGCGGGAGTGAGAGTACGTGGAAGGGCCCGGGACACATGTCCCGGGCCCTTCTGTGTACGTACGTAGGTGTACCTGGCAGCCAGAGGCCTTAGGCGACCGTACGACCGTTCACCAGACGCGGCAGGATCCGGAAGCCGATGCCACCGGCGATCATCGTCGCGGCGCCGACCAGCAGGAACGTGGTCTCGGCCGCACCGGTCTCGGCGAGCTCGTCCTTGCCCTTGCCCTGCTCGACCGGCTGGTTGCCGACCGAGTCGGTGTCGGTGTTGTCCGCGCACACGGTGCCGTCGAGGTCGACGGTGCAGCCGCCGCCGTCGCCGCCGGTGGAGCCGTCGGTGGAGCCACCGTTGCCGTTGCCGCCACCGTTGCCGTTGCCGCCACCGTTACCGTTGCCGCCACCGTTTCCGTGACCCGGGTCCGTCGGGTCAGTGGTCGGCGGGTCCGTCGGGTCAGTGGTCGGCGGGTCCGTCGGGTCCTTCGTCGGCGGGTCCGTCGGGTCAGTGGTCGGCGGGTCCGTCGGGTCCTTCGTCGGCGGGTCCGTCGGGTCAGTGGTCGGCGGGTCCGTCGGGTCCTT
>NZ_JBFBCG010000081.1:21866-31223 GCF_040683105.1 Streptomyces sp. NPDC051020
CGTCGGCGGGTCCGTCGGGTCAGTGGTCGGCGGGTCCGTCGGGTCCTCCGTCGGCGGGTCCGTCGGGTCGCACCGCGGGTCGGCCGGGCTGCACGGCTCGCCGTCGTCGGCCGATCCGGCCTGGACCCCGAACTCCACGCCCGCGACGTTGACACCGATGCCGGCGGCCTGCGCCGCGCCGGCAGCGGTCAGCGAGGCGCCCGCGGCGATTACCGCACCTGCGGCTATCCGCGCGACGCGGACTCGCGTCTTCTTGGTCATCTGCTGCTACCCCCAGTAGCTGTTCTCGTCAGTGGAGCAGCCATATGCGGGCTCACGGCTCTGCCGGGGGTTACGCACTCGGCCGGGGCCACGTCGGGCCGTAGCCAAGCCACCCTCCCCGTTCACACCTGTCCCAGACATACGCATGCTGCCCTAGCACCCTGTCCACAGTTAAGGACTACGTCAAGGCGGATTCCGTGCAATGTGCACCGATTTGGCGGCAGTTGACCGTCATTCAGAATCACGACTGTGACCCAGTCACCACGGCACCTGCGTAACTCGGAACCGCAACTCCCTTTCGCTGAGCGCCTCGTACCCGC
The DNA here is from genome assembly GCF_040683105.1 of Streptomyces sp. NPDC051020. Lineage (NCBI taxonomy): Bacteria > Bacillati > Actinomycetota > Actinomycetes > Kitasatosporales > Streptomycetaceae > Streptomyces > Streptomyces sp. NPDC051020. The sequence goes on from NZ_JBFBCG010000081.1 coordinate 22,448, forward strand.
CCCCGACAAAAAGGCGGTGCCGGAAACCCGTGGGGGTTCCGGCACCGCCGTAAAAATCAGGAACAGCGACAGGCTGCGGGTCCGGCTACTTCTCCCGCTGCTTCCGCCAGCGGATGCCCGCCTCCAGGAAGCCGTCGATCTCACCGTTGAAGACCGCTTCGGGGTTGCCGATCTCGAACTCCGTGCGCAGGTCCTTGACCATCTGGTACGGGTGCAGGACATACGAACGCATCTGGTTGCCCCAGGAGTTGCCGCCGTCGCCCTTGAGCGCGTCCATCTTGGCCTGCTCCTCCTGGCGGCGGCGCTCAAGGAGCTTCGCCTGGAGGACGTTCATCGCGGACGCCTTGTTCTGGATCTGCGAGCGCTCGTTCTGGCAGGAGACGACGATGCCGGTCGGCAGGTGGGTCAGGCGCACCGCGGAGTCGGTCGTGTTGACGCCCTGGCCACCGGGGCCGGAGGAGCGGTACACGTCGACGCGGAGCTCGGACTCGTCGATCTCGATGTGGTCGGTCTGCTCGACGACGGGCAGGACCTCGACGCCCGCGAAGGACGTCTGGCGACGGCCCTGGTTGTCGAAGGGCGAGATCCGGACGAGCCGGTGGGTGCCCTGCTCGACGGAGAGCGTGCCGTAGGCGTACGGAACCTGGACGGAGAAGGTGGTCGACTTGATGCCGGCCTCTTCCGCGTACGACGTCTCGTAGACCTCGGTCTTGTACCCGTGCCGCTCGGCCCAGCGGATGTACATGCGCTGGAGCTTCTCGGCGAAGTCGGCGGCGTCGACGCCACCGGCCTCGGCACGGATGTTGACCAGCGCCTCACGGGCGTCGTACTCGCCGGAGAGGAGGGTGCGGACCTCCATCTCGTCGAGCGCCTTCTTGACGGACTCCAGCTCCCTCTCGGCCTCGGCGAGGGCGTCGGCGTCGCCCTCGTCCTCGGCGAGCTCGAAGAGAACCTCAAGATCGTCGATACGGCCGCGGAGGGCCTCGGTCTTGCGGACCTCGGCCTGGATGTGCGAAAGCTTGCTGGTGATCTTCTGCGCCGCCTCCGGGTCGTCCCAGAGGGACGGCGCCGCCGCCTGCTCCTCGAGCGCGGCGATGTCCGCCCTCAGCGCTTCGAGGTCCAGGACGGCCTCGATCGACCCCATGGTCGAGGAGAGGGACTTCAGCTCTTCGGAAATATCGACGACTGCCACGGGTCCAGCGTAACGGCTGTCGGCTCGGACCATCCCCGGGCCGTCCTTTCTGCGGGGATCCGTGCGGTCACGGCGCGGTCACGGAGCCGCCGGCACCGAGTTCTTCGTGTCCTGCGGGGTCGCGTCCGCGTCATTGCCGCCGAGGGCCAGCCAGCCGCCCACACCCAGGGCCGCGCACAGCACCAGCGCCACCGCGCCCAGCGTGATGCGGCGCTTGCGGATGGCCGCCGACTTGTTCCGCGCCGAGCCCGGACGGGGCTGGCCCGGGGCGCGGGGGGCCCGGGCAGTGCCCCGGGGGCCGCCGGAGAGCTCGTCGGGGCCCGGGACGCGCATGCTGGTGTGGGTGTCCCGGTTGGAGTCCGGGGAGGCGCCGGGGACCAGCGGGACCGCGCCACGACGGCGGGGTTCGTCGGGGGCCGGGGTGTACTGCTGCTCGTCGTAGGGCTGCGGTTCCGGTTCGGCGCCCGGCTCGTCGACGTCCAGGGGCGGGATGCCGGCCAGGTGCGGGAGCTGCTCGCGCAGACGCGCCGCGAGCTCGGAGGCGCGCAGCCGGGAGGCCGGGGCCTTGGCCAGGCACTGCACCAGAAGCTGCCAGAGCTCTTCGGGGATGCCGGGAAGCGGGACCACCGTCTCCGTGACATGGCGGCGCAGCACCGCGCCGGGGTGGCCGCCGCCGAAGGGCGTGAAGCCCGCGAGGAGCTCGTACAGCACCGTCGCGAGGGCGTAGATGTCGACGGCGGCGCGCGGCGGGAGGCCCTCGACGATCTCGGGGGCCAGATAGTCCGGCGTACCGATGATCTTCGTGGCCTTGGTGCGGCGCGGGGTGTCGATCAGCTTGGCCACGCCGAAGTCGGTGAGCAGCGCGGGGTGCGAGCCGCCGGGGCCGAGCGGTCCCTCCATGTCGAGCAGGATGTTCTCCGGCTTGACGTCGCGGTGGACCACTCCGGCGGCGTGCGCGGCCGCGAGGCCGTCCGCGACGTCTGCGACGATCGCGACCGCCGCCTCGGGGGCGAGCCGGCGCTCGCGGTCGAGGCGGGTGCGCAGATCCGTACCGCGTACCAGGTTCATGACCAGCGCCAGGTCGTTGCCGTCCACGACGAGGTCGTGGACGCCGACGATGTGCGGGTGGTCGAGCCCCAGCAACGCGGTGCGCTCCTGCACGAAGCGTCCGACCAGCTCCTGATCGGACGCGAGGTCCTCGCGGAGCAGCTTGATGGCGACGGGGCCCTCAGGACCCTCGCCGAGCCACACCGTGCCGGCGCTGCCGCGCCCCAGGATCTGGTGGGCGGTGTACCGGCTGCCGATATTCCGTGCCAAGACTGCTCCCTCAGCGGCTGGCGTTGGACCCCCGGTCGACAAAGTTACGCGGCGATCGGGGTGTTACGTGCCCTGGATGGCGCCAACCTTCACTTCTGCGGGCGAAATCGCTCCGCAGAAGTCGACAAAGCTACGAAGTTGGTGATGCGGGCTCTGTCAGCCGCCACTGCTGCTGCCCAGTTTCGAGAGCCAGTGGGTGACGGAGGAGACCGCGTCGCCGATCGCTTGCCAGTAGCCCTGCCCCTGCCCGATCCAGTCCTGCAGCGGCGTCAGTTCCCAGATCAGCCAGCCCGCGACGAAGAACAGCACCACCGTGAAGAGGCAGCCCTTGAGACAGCCGAGACCCGGGATCTTCATCGGGTTGGCGCTGCGCTGCCTCGGCTCGCGGGGCTGGCGTGGGGCCGGCCGCTGGGGAGCCGGCTGCTGCGGAGGTGCGTACTGCTGCTGCTGGGGGTGCTGTGGTTGCTGGCGGCGCTGAGGATACTGCTGGGGCTGCTGCTGCGGGTACTGCTGGCGCTGCGGGTACTGCTGGTGCTGTGGAGCCTGCTGCGGCTGCTGGCGCTGCGGCCGACGGCGCAGCGGATCCTGGCTCGGGTCGAGGTACTGGACCTGCGTCTGCTCGTTGCGGTCGCGGGCCGCCTGCAGCTGGGACTGCCACGGGTGCGGGCCGTCGGGCTGCGGCGGGCCGTCGGGGCGCTGTGGTACGGGCGGCATGACCGCGGTCGGGTCGGCGTGCCCGCCCTGGCCCTGTCCCTGGCCGGGTGAGTGCTGCATGACGCTGGTCGCCGCGTTCGGGTCGTACGCACCCGCATTGCTCGGCAGCACCTGCGTCGGGTCGGCCGCACCGGGGGTCTCCGGAACGGCTGCGGGCGCCGGGTCGGGCGCGAGCAGCGCGCCCACGCCGTCGGCGGCCGCGATCTGCGCCGAGGTGGCGTGCACACCGACGCCGGCCGCGACGGCACGCAGGCCACGGGCCAGGTTCTCCGCGCCGGGCCGTCGGTCCGGGTCCTTGCTCAGGCAGCGCTCTATGACCGTCCAGAGCGGCGCCGGGACGGTGGTGGGGCGGCGGGGCTCCTCACTGAGGTGCCGGTTCAGGACCTCGAGGGCCGTGCCGCCGGAGAACGGCGGGCGCCCGGTGACCAGCTCGTACAGCAGGATGCCCGCGCCGTAGATGTCGACGGCGGAGGTCTGCGGGCGGCCCTCGGCGGACTCCGGCGCCACATAGGCGGGCGTGCCGACGAACTCATGGGTCCGGGTCAGGCCCGGGGAATCGGCGAGCCGTGCGATGCCGAAATCGGTCAGCATCGGATGCATCTGGCCGTCGCGCTCGGACAGCAGGACATTCGCCGGCTTCAGGTCGCGGTGGACGACACCGTCGGCGTGGCTGGCGGCGAGCGCGTCCGCGATCTGGGCGGTGAGGAGTGCGGCGGCGACCGGGGTGAGCGGGCCGTTCTCGCGGAGGTAGCGGTGCAGGTCGGGTCCGTCGACCAGATCCATCACGAGGGCGAGGAGATCGCCCTCGACGACCAGGTCGCGGGTGCGCACGATGTTCTCGTGGGTGAGCCGCAGCAGCACGGACCGCTCGCGCAGGAACCGCATCACCACGTCCGGGTCGTTGGCGAGCTCCTCCTTGAGGACCTTGATGGCCACCGTCTCGCCGGGCTGGCCGGCGACGGCCGCCTCGGTGCCTGCGGTCTCCCGCTGGCGGGCGCGCCAGACGGTGCCCGTCGCGCCGCGTCCCAGCGGCTCTTCGAGCAGGTACTTGCTGCCTACCGGCCGCACGTCATGCGCTCCCTGCTGATCGTGGTGCTTACGGCCTCCCGGAGCCCGCCCCGGGAGTTTCCGGCCCACTCTAATGCCGCTCCGAGGGCTTCGAACGGGTCACCGGTCGGTCACCTTCCGGTCGTGGACGCGGTGTGAGCCATCGTGTCCGAAAGAAGACGCCCACACCGGACAGATGGTTGCCGCACACACGTGCGCCTGGCCGGTTTCCAATGGTTGCCCGGCTTCTGTGCGCTGCTCCGGTTACCGCCCCAAGCAGGCACTTTTGGGTAGACAGCCGACCTTTCAAGATCACTTCGAGGTGGCCCCCGGGCATGTTGTCAGCGGCAGGTGCGAGGATGCCTCCAGCACGGAACTGTGGGGTCGGAGCCTCGCGGTACGTGACGACCTGTACCGGACGACGCGTCCGTGCCGGGTGGGGGGAATCACAGGGCGTTTCCCCTGCCGGGCATCCCGCGCAGAAGGGACCGCTGACGGCGATGCAGATCCGGCTGACCGTCCTCGCGCCGCGCAGCGGCCAGACCCCGGCGCGCGCCTGCGACGTGCTCGTCACCGCCCCCGCGGGGACGGCACTCGCCACCGTGGCCTCCAACCTGGCCGCCGCCGTCTCCGGGCCCGACGGCTCGCTCGGCAGCGGAGCGGTGGTGCTGTTCGCCGGCCGCGACCGGCTCGACGCGCAGCGGTGCGCGCTCGGCGAGCCACCCCTGGTCGACGGCGCGGTGCTCTCGCTCCAGGTCCCGGGGGAGGACGAGACGGCGGCCGACGCCGTTCCGGCGCAGTTGCACGTGGTCGCGGGGCCCGATGCGGGCGGCGTCCATCTGCTGCACGGCGGACAGATACTGATCGGCCGGTCCGCCGACGCGGACGTCCCGCTCGACGACCCGGATGTGTCCCGGCTGCACTGCGCGGTGACGGTCTCCGAGAACGGCGCGGTCTCGGTCGCCGACCTGGGCTCCACGAACGGCACCTCGCTGGACGGTGCGGAGGTCCGCGACCGCCCGGTCCGGCTGAGGCCGGGCGCGCTGCTACGGCTCGGCGAATCGACGCTCCGGCTGACGCCGGGCTCGCCCACGCCGTCGCTGGCGACCACGCCGGACGGCGAGGGGCATCTGCGGGTCGCACGGGCGGCGGGCGGGAGCCTCTCGGAGGAACCGGACGGGTACGCCACCGGTCATGCGTCCAGCGCGGGCGCCGCACCCGTGGCGTACGCGGACGGCACACCGGCCGGTTCCGACGACGGGGGCGCACGGGGCACCGCCCGGCGGACGTCCGGCCGATTCCCGGACGACGAGACACCCCGGCGCGGCGGGATAGGGGCCTGGGCGCGCCGGCTGGCGGGGAACAAGGGCGAGCCGGTGCACGAGGCGGCGCCCGACGAGGCAGGGGCAGTGGGCCTGCCGGGCCCGCTCGCGTCCGTACCGCGCCCGCGCTCGTCCTCGGCGGGGACATGGCCCGACCCGGCGGCCGTGCTGCTGACCGCGCTCGGGCCCGGACCCCGGCTGTGGGAGCGCGACGCGGCGCACCCCGAGGCGCTCGTGGTCCGGCTCGGCACCACGGACCGGGCGGAGCTGCCCGCCGTGCCGGTGACCGTGGGACTTCGGGAGGCCGGTTCGCTGGGGCTCGCCGGTCCGCGGGAGCGGCTGGCCGGGCTCGCCCGCTCGACGGTGGCACAGCTCGCCGCGCTGCACTCCCCGGCCGACCTGGAGATCGTGCTCATCAGCACGGACCGTGCCCGCAGCACCGACGAGCGCAGGCGCGAGTGGGCGTGGCTCGGCTGGCTGCCCCATCTGCGGCCGATGCACGGACAGGACTGCCGGCTGCTGCTCGCGTACGACCGTGAGCAGGCGACGGCACGCACGACGGAGCTGGTGCGCCGGCTGGACGACGGGCCGCTCGGCACCGACTGGGCCAGCGTCGACCGGAGCACGGTCGCCGAAACCGCCCGGCGGTACACGGGGCCGTTCACCGTGGTGATCGTCGACGGCGACCCCGGGTCCGCGGTACTGCGCGAGACCACGGCACGGCTGGCCGCCGCGGGTGCGGCGGCCGGGATCCATCTGATCTGTCTGGCCGAGACGCCGGCCGCGTCGCCCACCTCGCCTGTCGCGGCGACATACGAGGCGGCCTGCCATGCGTCGATCGCGTTCCGTGAGTGCGGAGCGGTGGGGATGCTGAGCGGCGACGTGGCAACGGCACTGCGGCTGCTGCGCACCGCGGGCGGACAGGCCGCGGGCCACGGCACGGTGGCCACGGTGGACGCGGTGTCGGCGGCGTGGGCGGAGCGGTTCGGGCGGGCGCTGGCACCCCTACGGACGGAGGGTCCGGCGACGGCGCCCGGCCGCCCGCCGACGGCAGCCCTCCCCCGGTCCGCCCGTCTGCTGGACGAACTGGGCCTGGCCAGAGCCACCCCGGCCTCCCTGATGGCCCGCTGGGCCTCGACCTCCGAGACCCAGCCGCTGGCGACGGTGCGTGGGTCGGGGAGCTGGAGCGGCGGTGCCGGCGATCCGGAGGCAGCGGCCGTGGACGCCCGCGGTTCGGGCCGTACGACATACCCGGACAGCGCGGGCCCTCGCGTGGGGGCACAGCGCACGGTGCCGGTCCCGGGCCCGACGGGCGCCGGCGCCCAGGGGTCCGATGAGGACCACGGACCGGGGTCGGGGCGCACCGCATATCCCGGCAGCGAGTCGTCCGGCTCGGGCCGTACGCCGTACCCGGGAAGTGAATCCGCCGGTTCCGGCCGCACGGCGTACCCGAACGGTGAGACGTCCGGCACGTGGGACCGCAGGCCGTACCCCGGTTCGGCGAACGACACGCACGCAGGCACATCACGGCATGCATTCAGCCGCGACGAGGGCCGTTCGACGGCCGGTTCGAGCCGCACCGCGTACCCGGGTGCGGACGCTCCTGGCTCGGGCCGCACCCCGTACCCGGGCACGGACAGCCAGGCATCGGGCCGCACCCCCTACCCGGGCACGGACACCCCCGGCTCAGGCCGCACCCCCTACCCGGGCAACGACAGCCGCGGTTCCGGTCGCACCCCGTACCCGGACACCGACTCGTCCGGGTCGGGCCGCACCCACCACCCCGCCGCGCCCGCACCCCGCGTCGGTGCGCAGCGTTACGGCAGCGCGTCGGGCGACGTCGTCGGCTCCCGTGCCGTTCCCGGGGCGGAGCATGCACCAGCCACCGGCATGGCCACGGCCGCCACCGCCGGGCCCGGCGCCGCAGCCTCGCCGCTTCCCGCCTCCGCCGTCGCCTTCGCCGGGCGGCCCGTCGTCGTTCTCGGTGCCGGGCCCCGGGGCGCGGTCAGTGTCGATCTGGCCGATGAAGGGCCTCACCTCCTCATCGAGGGCCCGGCCGGCAGTGGACGTACGGAGTTGCTGCGAGCCGTCGCCGCCTCGCTGGCCGCTGCCGCGCGTCCCGACCGGCTCGGCATCCTGCTGGTCGACGGAGCCGGTGGTGAGCGCGGCGAAAGCCTGCACCCCTGCGCGGAACTCCCGCATGCGTTCACCCATCTGGTCGCCTCCGATCCGGTCAGAATGCGCGAGTTCGCCCAGGCCCTGGGTGGCGAGCTGAAGCGGCGGGCCGAGCTGCTCGGGCAGCTCGACTTCAACGACTGGCATGCCCGGCACGACATGGCGCAGCAGACGGTCGACCGACTCGCCCCCAGCGCCGCCGAGCAACGCGGTGACCTGGCCCCGGTGATGAGCGGAACCCTCCGGCTGCGGCCCGCCGCCACGCGGTCCGCGGATCCCGGTCCATCGCCGCTGCCCCGGCTCGTCGTGCTGGTCGACGACTTCGACGCCCTGGTCGCCCCCGCGCTCGGCAGCCCGGGACGGCCCGCCGCCGGTTCGGTCGTACGAGCGCTGGAGTCCGTCGCCAGGGACGGTGGCCGGCTGGGCGTGCATCTGGTCGCGACGTCCGCCCGCGCCGACCGCACGGAGGACACGGAGCTTGCCCGTGGGGCGCGGCTGCGCGCGGTGCTCGACGCACCCGTCGCCACACCCTCGCCGGAGGATCCGGCACCCGGCCGCGGTCGGCTGGGGCATCCGGACGGGCGGGTGACGCCGTTCCAGGGCGGCCGGGTCACGGGCCGCATTCCGCGCACCGCGACCCTGCGGCCCACCGTCGTCCCACTGGAGTGGGAGCGGATGGGCGATCCGCCGGCCCGGCGCCCGGTCCGGGAACTGGGCAACGGACCGACGGATCTGGCGCTGCTGGCCAGCGCGCTGGAGCGGGCCGCCCGTTCGGTGAACGCCGAGCGAATAGCTCCGCTCATGCCCTACTAGGGCGTGTTTCGAAAGTGGCGTCGTCCGCCCGTAGGGCGGGCCGGGCGGTGTCTGGTGCGTGCGATCGCAAGGCGGAGGGTCGCCCCGATACTGGGCGTATCGGGGCGAGCCCGACAACCCAGCGAGCGTGCGTGCCAGACGCCGCCCGGCAGGCGGGACTTTCGAAACACGCCCCAGTGCCGTGAGGGGCACTAGT